>JAVBYH010000366.1 GCA_030824175.1 Bacteroidota bacterium
GAACAGGATACTTAATACATTTTCCATCATGCACTTTCGGTTATTGTCGAACGAACGTATAGATGAGCAAATTAAGGATGCCGATGGCTGTCGCGAAGAGCAGGTACTGCGGGATGCTCTTCATCTTAAACCGGGCGATCATCGTTTCCACCCACGCGATGAGCACGGTGAGCAGCAGGAGCACGACGATAAAGACGGAAAATCCGATGTAGTGGTTCTCCATGCTGAACGGATTGAAGAACGACGCCTCGTAGATCGCGTAGATCATGATCTTGATATAGCTTGAATACTGGTAGAGGAAGAGATCGATCCCGGAGTTGTCCAGGATCATGACCTCGTGGATCATCGTGAGCTCGAGGTGCGTGTTCGGATCGTCGATGGGCATGCGCGAGCATTCGGTCACCATGAGGAAGAATGCGGAGATCGAACTGACGATGATGAACACGAGCGAGGTCGGGTTGTCGAGCCTGATGGAATGGTAGATGTCATAGATCGACGTGTGGCCGCTGATGAACGCGAGGCTGCCGAGCGTGAAAAAATAGATGGGTTCCGCGAAGACGGCGAACGTCGCCTCGCGGGCCGCGCCCATTCCCTCGAACGAGCTGCCGATGTCCATGGCGCCGAGGATCTGGAAGAAACGGGCGAGGCCGAGCAGATAGGCGAACACGATGATGTCCCCGTTGAAGCTGAGCACGGGCTTCACATAACCGATGGGCAGCATGAGGCTCGCGATGAGGATCGCCGAGAACGACACGACGGGCGAGATGCGGCTGACGAACGACGCGGTGACGGCGTAGATCGTCTCCTTCCGCGTGAGACGGAGAAGGTCGAAATACGGCTGCCACAGGGGCGCGCCGATCCGGCCCGTGAGGAGCGCCTTCTGCTTGTTGATGAAGCCCACAAGCAGCGGCGAGACGCCGAGAATGAAAAGGAACGGGAATAATCCCTCGAGGTTCAGAAGTATGTCCATATGATGGCGACCCCGCCGTACACCAGTACGACAATTAACATGAATAGGATGTAGAACCGGATATCGGTGCGGCTGAGATATTCAAAGCTGTTGATCCTGCCGACAATCGTTCGATACAGCGGCGCCACGAGGGCGTCCTCGGCAAAGTCCCCGGCATGCGAGGCGAAGCGCGATCGTGCGGGGAAAATCGTGGAGGGCGGCTCCGCGTGTTCCTCCATGTGCAGCATGGCTGCGGCGATGCTGTTGATCTCGTCGGCATAGGACGATGCGGTGTACTGCATCCGTGCCGTCTGGAGCGGATATCCGCATCCCCACGCGTGTGCGACGCGGCTGCGCATGCGCACGGTCTTCACGGCGAACACGCAGGCGATCGCGACGAGCACGCTCGCGAAGACGAGCGTCATGACGTCCCATTGGGCAAACATGGCGTACGGCTCGAGGGGAATTCCCCAGCGGTTGATTGCAATAACGGAAGTAATCATGCCGAGCACCGGCTGCGGATACACGCCGAAGGACACGCAGAGGAACGCCAGGAATCCCAGGGCCGCGTAGTCCGCCGGGGCGACGGAGAAGGCCGCGAGGGCGGATCGTTCGGTGCCGAGGAACATCACGCTGTCGATCTTCGTGAAACACGCAAGCGCCAATCCCCCGACGAAGGCGAGCCCCACGGCCATGACGAGCATGAAGAGCGGGAAATACGTTCCAAGGGCGGATGCCGACTCGAAGAATCCCTTGTAGATGAGGAACTCGGAGATGAATCCGTTGAACGGCGGAATGCCGCTGATGGCGAGCGAGCCGACTAGGAAGAGCGCGACGAACCACGGAGCCCGGTGCACGATGCCGCCCATCGCCTCGATGTTGCGCGTCCCGAAATTCCTGTAGATGATCCCCGAGCCGAGGAACAGCAGGCTCTTGAAGATGGCATGGTTGAATGTGTGGAAGAGCGCTCCGCCGAAGCCGAGCCAGACGAGCGACTGGACGGACGCTGCGATGCCGACGACGCCGATGCCGATGCCGATCCCGATGATGCCGATGTTTTCGATGGAATGATACGCGAGCAGTTTCTTGATGTCGTGCTGCGCGAGCGCATACCACACACCGAAGAGCGCGCTGAAGAGGCTTCCCGCCAGGATCACGATGCCCATCCACATCGGGAGCGGCGTGCAGAATTCGATGACCCGGAAGATGCCGTAGATTCCGGTCTTGATGATAACGGCCGAGAGGAATGCGCTGAGGACAGTCGGGGCGATGGGATGCGCCCACGGCAGCCAGAAGTGGACAGGCATGAAACCGGCCTTGATGCCGAAGCCGAGGAAGCCGAGGGTGCACACGCCGATATAGATCCATCCAGCATCGGGAGCGATGTGCATGTCCGTGAAGAGCCACGACCCCGAGTGTGCATTGAGGATGAAGAAGAAAATATAGAGGATGAATGTGGCGAGATGCGTGACGGCGAAATAGATGAAACTTCCGCGCTGCACCTCCTCCTTCTCCTTATCGAAGAGCAGGCCGAGATATGCGCAGAGTGTCATCACTTCCCAGAAGACGAGGAAGAGGATCGCGTGGTTGGCGAGCACGAGTAGCTGCGTCGAGAGCATCAGGAGCGCGAACGAGACGAGGAACGCGCGCACCGCAGGCCCCTTCGCGATGTAGTGGCGAAGATACGAATCGGATGCGAGGACGATCGGCACGGCGACAGTGGTGATGACGAGCAGAAAATAGAGCGCGAGTCCGTCGGCGCGGAACCACGCTTCGGTCCACGGTACGGACGGGAACAAGGGCGACACCAGGGGAAGCGAGGCGATACGCGACATCGCGAAGCAGGCATTCAGGGCCAATCCGGGCACGAGTGTGATGATGAAGATTCTCAGGGCGCGCGCCACGGGCCGCACCGTCGCGGCGGCGACGGCGCCGGCGATTGTCAGACTGCAGCCGATGAGGAAGAGAATGTCCATGATTGACAGAGTACGCTAAAATTGGAATGCCAGGAACAGATAGAGCAGCAGCACGACGATCGAGAAGGTGACGTACACCTGGATCTTGCCGGACTGCAGCCACTTAAACCATTCAACCACCCACGCGATGAATGCGCCGACGGGTTCGACAATTTTTTGGAGAACGAGATCCGCGGTGAGCGTGCGGAACGAACTCCGCGCCGGCAGCGGGAACTCGGGGAGCGTCAGATCGCGGCGAATGTTGAGCGCCTTCCCTGCGATGTTCACGATGTCGTCGGAGAATGAGGTGCCGGTGTACTGCATGCGCGGAGTGATCGCGGCATATCCGCAGCCCCACGGGACGGCGATGCGCACCGAGCGGCCTGCGGCGAGCCGTGACTTCACGATCATCAACAACGCGATGAGGACAAGCACGGCGATCGCGATCGTGCCCACGGATGTGATCGTGCCGACGGACGCGTGCCATGGGAGCGGCTGCGTGAACGGCAGCAGTTCGCGGAACACGGATTCGCAGGCGGCCACGACAGTCTGGGGAAAGAGCCCGAGGAGGACGACGGCCGATGCGAGCATGAGGAGCGATGTCCGCTCATACCACGAGATGCTGAATGGCGCATCCGACGGCCGCTTCGGCGCGCCGAGGAAGATCATGGACACGATCTTCGAAAAACTGACGACGGCCAGGCCGCCGACAAACGCGAGGGCGACGGCCGCGGTGAGCATAAAGAGCGGGAAGTACAGCGCGAGCGACCGCGACGCCTCGAAGAAGCCGATGTAGATGAGGAATTCCGACGCGAAGCCGTTGAACGGCGGAAGCCCGCAGATGGCGACGGACCCGACGAGCACGATGCCGCCGAAGAGCGGAGCCTTCTTCAGCAGCCCTCCCATGAGCTCGATGTTGCGGTGATGGTAATGATGGTAGATCGTGCCGGCGCTCATGAACAGGAGCGACTTGAAGACAAAATGGTTTGCCGTGTGAAAGAGTGCGGCGGCGAGGCCGAGAAACGTCAGGAGCGGCTGGTGATGCTGCAGCCCGAACATCATGAGCGAGAGGCCGATGCCGATGATACCGATGTTCTCGATGGATGAATACGCGAGCATCCGCTTCAGGTCCTTCTGCGCGAGCGTGTTCCAGATCCCGAAGATCGCGGTGATGCACGAGATGAGCAGGAACGCCGCCGGGATGAAATAATCGATCGGGTGCGTCCACGTGATGACGCGGATGAGGCCGTAGATGCCCGTCTTGAGCATGACGGCCGAGAGCACGGCGGAGATATGGCTGGGGGCGACGGGATGCGCCTCTGGGAGCCAGAAATGGAACGGCATGAATCCGGCCTTCATGCCGAAGCCGATGAAGCCGCACCAGAAGATCATCGTGATGACGGACGGAAGATACGTGCCGCGGGCGAACGCGGAAAACTCCCAGCTGCCTGTCTGCTGGTGGAGCAGGAGGAACATGACATAGAGGAACAACGTGCCGACATGTGCGGCGGCGAAGAAAATGAAGCTCCCCCGCTGCACTTCCTCCTTCTCGCGTTCGAAGACGATGCCGACGTAACCGGAGAGGGCCATGACTTCCCATGCAACGAGGAACAGGAGCGCGTGGTTCGCGAGGACGATGAGCTGCATGGACGCGAACAGCAGGGCCGTGGCGACGATCGTCGGTTTCAGCGACCGGGCGGCCTCGTAGTGCGAGAGGTACCCGATGCCGTAGACCGAGGCCACGATGCCGCCGCATTGGATGATGCCGAGGAAGAACAGCGACAGCTTGTCAATATACAGGGAGACGGAACCGAAGCTCGCGTGCGTGAAGAGCACGACGGTCTCCGGCCGCGAAAAAAAAAATGACTGGACGGTGAACGCGAGGCCGCACGCCATCGCCGCGGCGATGAGCGCGTGACCGGCGCGGTTGAGGATGAACTGAGTGCGTGTCGCGGCGACAACGGCGATCGCAAACGCGAGCAGAATGCAATCCGCAAGCAAAAATGTTATCATCGACGTCCCTGTCCCTCAAACTGTTCAATGACGGAGATCAATTGCGGGAACGGCAGGCGCTGTTCGAACGCCTGCTGAATTTCCTTCTTCGACAACAACAGGCTGATATGCGCCAGCAGGCTGAGATGCTGCTTGACCGTCTGTGAGATAATGAGGATCAGCGTATGCACAGGCTTGCCGTCGAGCGAATTTAGGTCGAGGAAACGGGACGGGAAAAAAAAATGGATGAGCGGCTTCTCCCGTCCGATGACAAGGGGTATGCGCGGATGCGGCAGGCTGATGCCGTTGCCGATGGCGGTGGTCATGAGTTGCTCGCGGCTCTTCAGGAGCTGCACGACGACATCCCGGTCCACGGACGGATCGAACCGGGCGAGCTGCGTCATCTGTTCGATGTACGAGTCCTCCGAAAAATCGCAGGCGTAGAACACGCTGTCTTCGGTGAGGAGCGGGAGCAGGCTGCCGATGTGGTATTCCTGGAAATGCGTCGAGCCGGAGAGATTCAGCGGCAGGTTCCTGTCCAGCGCCCATTCGATAATTTTCTCCTTGTTGAAAATTACCCGGTCCTGAATGACCTGATGGGGGATGCCCTTGGTCTTGATCAGTTTCTGAATGTCCTTTTCGGACAACAGCAACAACTGTGCGATATCTTTAATCCTAAGATCCACTTGTGAATGCCTTTCTCATTGAAACGCTGCTCATCGGATGCGACGGGGGGACATTGTGGACCACAGGTACGAGTTCAGAGGTGTCTGCGCAGCACAAACCATACACATTCCATACGGCACTGTCCGCATGGCGTGTGGCTGCGGCTGCATTAAAGTAAAAAAAATAAACCATTCTTTCAACCCCCGCACCCCGGAGGGGGTGTTTGCGCAGACTTTTCTGTTGCAAGTGAGGACACTCCTCCCTACATTGATTCTAATAATTTTTCCATTCATCCAGAAAAAAATACTTATGGAACTGACCAGAGACATACTCCAAGCGATGCCCAAAGTGCTGCTGCACGACCACCTCGACGGCGGCGTCCGTCCCCAGACAGTCATCGACCTCGCGCAGGAGCAGGGATACACGAAGCTTCCGACGAAGGATGCGGGGGAATTGAGCACGTGGTTCCAGCGCGGTGCGCAGCGCGGCAGTCTCCCGCTGTTCCTGGAGGGTTTCGAACACACATGCGCGGTGATGCAGACCGAGGAAGGGCTGGAACGCGTCGCCTACGAGATGATGGAGGACATGCAGAAGGACGGGGTCGTGTATGTCGAGACACGTTTCGCGCCCGTGTTCCACACGGGCAAAGGGCTGCCCCAGCACAAGATCGTGCGCGCGGTGCTGCGGGGACTTGAGCGCGGCAAGGCCGATTTCAATGTGGCCTACGGCATGATCCTCTGCGCGATGCGCCATATGGAACCGGCCGTGTCGCAGGAAGTGGCGGAGCTCGCGGTCGAGTTCCGGAACTTCGGGGTGGTCGGATTCGATCTCGCGGGTGAAGAAGGCGGATATCCGCCGAAGAAGCATGTGGACGCGTTCCATTACATCCAGCGGGAGAATTTCAACATCACGATACACGCGGGCGAGGCGTTCGGTAAGGAATCGATCTGGCAGGCAATTCAGTGGTGCGGCGCGCACCGCATCGGACACGGCACGCGCATCATCGAGGACATGCGCATCAAGGAGGGCGAGGTGCTGAGTATGGGAACGCTCGCGCAGTACGTGCTCGACAAGCGCATACCGCTCGAGATCTGCATGACGAGCAACGTGCACACGGGCGCCGTGCGCAGCATCGACGAGCATCCGTTCGGCATCCTCTACAAGTACAAATTCCGCGTGACGCTGAACACGGACGACAGGCTCATGAGCGGCATTACGCTCACCGACGAGTATGAAGTCGCAAACAAGCAGTTCGGCCTGCGCTTCGACGATCTCGAGAAGCTGACGATCAACGCGATGAAGAGCGCGTTCATTCCGTACAAGGACCGCATCAAATTAATTTACGACGTGATCAAGCCGGGGTTCGCGGCGATTCGTCCGTAGCACGTCAACGAGGGATTCGTCCCCGGAGCGGAATGCAAAAAAGGCAATTCAACCCCGGAGGGGTTGCAGACATCAGGATGGGCGGAAACGATACGATGATCTTATATTTTATCCGGCACGGCGAGGCGGGGCATGTGGCGCCGAGCGATTTTGACAGGACGTTGACGACGCGCGGCGAGGGAGCCGTGCACGGGGTAGGCCGCGCGCTCGCGGGCATGATCGGGCGCGCGCACTGCATCTCGGCGAGTCCGCTTGTGCGCGCGCAGCAGACGGCCCTGATCCTGCAGGGATATTTCGATGTGGTGCCGATCGAGACGTGCGACCATCTCACGCCGGGCGCATCGCCTGCGAACCTGCTTGAGGAGCTGAGGCATTGCACCAACGACAGCAACATCCTTCTTGTGAGCCACGAGCCGTTCATCAGCACGTGCGTGTCGTATCTCACGTACGGATCGACAGACGCGCGGATCAGCATCAGGCCGGCAAGTGTCGCATGCGTACATGTCGGCGCCGTGCTCGAGCGCGGCGCGGGCAGGCTCGATTGGCTCATGAGCGCCGAGCAGCTGGCGCACATGAAGCATCCTGAATGAGTCGTGCAGGCCGCATCCCGCTGTTTGGCTGCGCGCAGCCGGACGGCGGTAACCGGCTCCGCTCACCCTGCAGTGGAGAGGGCACGCGACGGGTTGGAACCCCTTCCAACTTTTCTCTGGAATATGACAAAATTATTTCCTTTCTTAGTGCATCAGTTCTTCATCGCATCCACTCATAACGGGGTTCTTGTATGGCTACGAAAAATAAATCTGCTGACGCACGCGCGCTCCTTGCAGGCTTACGCGAGGTATCGCACAACTTGTGGTGGAGCTGGGACTTCGATGCCCAGCAGATGTTCAACGAATTAGCCCCGCGCCTGTGGGAAACATCGAACCATAACCCGTCTGTCCTCCTGGCCGAGATCTCGGAACAGGAGATCCTCGGCCGCCTGGGCAACGGCGACTTCGCTTCGAGCGTGCAGCAGGTGATCAAGAAATTCCATGCGTACATGAAGGACACCAAGACGTGGTCCTCCTCGCACGCCAAGGCGCTCAAGCACCCCGTCGCATATTTCAGCGCCGAATTCGGCTTCCATGAAAGCCTCCGCACCTATTCCGGTGGCCTCGGCATCCTCGCCGGCGACCATACGAAATCGGCCAGCGATCTCGGCATCCCCTTCATCGGCATCACGCTCTTCTACCGCCAGGGATATTTCGAACAGCGCCTTGGCGTCGAAGGATGGCAGCAGGAAGAATATATCACCGCCGATACGCACAAACTTCCGATCGTGCCCGTCACCGACCTGCACGGCAATCCGGTGACGGTCTCGGTGCAGATCGGCTTCAGTGTCGTGAAGGTGGCCGCATGGAAACTGATGGTCGGACGCAGCACGCTCTACCTGCTGGACACGAACCTGCCGCAGAACGAGGAGCGCTTCCGCGACATCACCGCGCACGTGTACGGCGGTGATTCGACAACACGCATCTCGCAGGAGATCGTGCTCGGCATCGGCGGGGTGCGCATGCTTCGCGCGCTGGAGATCGCCCCGTCCATCTTCCACATGAACGAGGGACATTCGGCGTTCCTCACGCTCGAACTGCTCCGTGAACAGATCGCGAAGAATGTGCCGCTCGATAAATCGATCGCGACCGTCGTCTCGCACTGCGCATTCACCACGCATACGCCCGTGCCCGCCGGCCATGACCGCTTCAACCGCGACCTGTTCGAGTACGCATTCGGACAGAAAGTGAGCGAGATGAAGATGACGGTGGAAGACCTGATGGGCTTCGGCCGCATTCATCCCGCCGACACACACGAGACGTTCTGCATGACCGTGCTTGCATTGAAGATGTCGCGCTCGGCCAACGGCGTGAGCGAGCTGCACGGACACGTGAGCCGCGAGATGTGGAAGCCGCTCTATCCGAACCTAACAGCCGAGAAGATTCCCATCGGGCACATCACGAACGGCATTCACATGAAGGGCTGGTCGAATCCGGTCACCGACGCGTTCTGGTCGGAGAAGCTGGGCGCGGACTGGGACACGCACTTCCTCGAACCCGCCGCATGGCGCAAAGCCGTAAGCACGCAAAACATCACGGACGAGGAACTGTGGGCGCTCCGCTACCGCCTCCGCCGCATGCTCATCGAATTCGCGCGGCGCACAATGCAGAAGCAGCACGCGCGGTACGGCAACATGACGAACGCGTTCGAGAACATCCTGAGTCCCGACGTGCTCACGATCGGCTTTGCGCGCCGCTTCGCCACATACAAGCGCGCCCCGCTCCTGTTCACGCATTTCGAACGGACCCTCGAGCTCTTCAACGACACGAAGCAGCCGGTACAGCTGATCTTCGCCGGCAAGGCGCATCCGAGGGACGACGAGGGCAAGAAGTTCATTCAGCGCATCGTCGGCCTCACGAAGCACCCACAGCTGTTCGGCAAGGTAATCTTCCTTGAAAACTACGACATCAACGTCGCGCGGTATCTCATATCGGGAGCGGATGTGTGGCTGAACAATCCCCGCCGCCCCCTCGAGGCGAGCGGCACGAGCGGACAGAAGGTCTCGATCCACGGCGGACTGAACTGCAGCATCATGGACGGATGGTGGCGCGAGGCGTACGACGGCACGAATGGCTGGTCCATCGGCGGCGACGAGCAGCCCGCCTCGGAACACGTGCAGGACGAACAGGATTCGCAGTTTCTGTACGACGTGATCAAGTACCAGATCATCCCCGAGTTCTACAAACGCGGCGCAAACAACATCCCCGCGCAATGGGTGAAGCGCATGCGTCGCGCGATCCAGACGCTCGTGCCGCAGTATAACACGCACCGCATGGTGTCGGACTACGTGAAGAAGTACTATTTGTAATTGGCGAAACACGGCCGCAATAACCTAAAAACCCTCGGGAATATTTGCTCCCGAGGGTTTTTTTTATGGCAGATGACCGAAAATTATGGTATCTTTCCCGCAACAACAACCCGGACTGCGCCGGTCGTCCCCTTCGACGCGCGGGCCGGGGTACATTCTGCAACCGCACGACACTTATTTGCGTCCCCTCATGAAAGTAATGCTGAATATCGTCAAGTGGTCTGCCATCATCGCAGGCGTCATCTCCATTCCCGTTCTCATCAAAAAGCGCGCAGAAGATCTCAAGCGACGCGCTCTCGATGTCCGGTATGATACGAACGACTACATTTCCGACACCACGCTCTGACTACTGAAGCTGCTCCACTTTGATCGTGTTCGTTGAATTCCGGGCAAGCAGCGGAATGCCCGCGGTCATGACGACGTAATCGCCCTTCTGAACCGCTCCCGAATTGAGAAGCTCTTCATGGATGCGCGCGAATGTCGCATCGGTGTCTCCGATGGCGTTGATGAGGATGGACCGCACTCCCCACACAAGCGTGAGCCGCCGCTGCACCCGGTCGAGATCCGTCACGGCGATCATCGGCGTCGAGGGCCTGTAGCGCGAGATGATCTTCACCATGTCGCCGGAGTGCGTCACGCAGACGATCGCCGCCGCATTGATGTTTTTTGCGAGCATCGTCGCCGACCGTCCGAGCGCCTTGAACACCCCCTGCTGTTCCCCGCTGACAACGTCGCCGAGGTACAGATTATCGTGCGGCTCCTCTTCCGCCTTCATGATGATCGACCGCATCGTTTGCACGACCGCCACCACATTCTTCCCGACCGAGGTTTCGCCCGAGAGCATGACGGCATCAGCGCCGTCCAGCACCGCATTGGCGACGTCGTTCGCCTCGGCACGCGTCGGACGTGGATTCTCGATCATCGACTCGAGCATCTGCGTGGCGATGATGACCGGCTTCCCGGCGGCGTTCGCCCTGCGGCAGATCATCTTCTGCGCGATGGGAACATCTTCCGTCGGACACTCCACGCCGAGATCGCCGCGCGCGACCATGAGCGCATCCGCCTCGGCGATGATGCCGTCGATATCGGCGAGGGCTTCGCCCTTCTCGATCTTCGCGATGATCGGGAGCCTGCGCGTGCCGATGGCATCGGAGATGAATTTGCGTATATGCCGGATGTCGTCGGCCGTCCGCACGAAGGACAGGGCCACGTAGTCAATGTTGTTCGCGATGCCGAAGAGCAGATCGGCCTCGTCCTTCTCCGTCATGGAGGGGGAGCTCACCGCGACGCCGGGCAGGTTGATACCCTTTGAATTCTTCAACAACCCGCCGTGCACCACCTCGGTGATGACGTCCGTCTCGGTGACCTCGATGGCGCGGAACTGCAGCAGGCCGTCGTCCATCAGGATCGTATCTCCCGGCTTGACGTCGTTCGGCAGATGCTTGTACGTCGTCGAGACGCGTTCTGAGGTGCCGATGATGTCGTCCGTGGTGATCGCGAACCTGTCGCCGTCCTTCAGCAGCACGGGTTCGGCGAGCTTGCCCGTGCGTATCTTCGGCCCCTGCAGGTCCTGCAGGATGGCGATCGGCACGCCGACATTCGCCGAGGCTTCGCGCACGCGCGCCATCATCTGAAGATGGTCCTCGTGCGTGCCGTGCGAGAAGTTCACGCGGGCCACGTTCATGCCGGCGCGTATCATTTTTTCGAGCGTTTCAACGGACGACGATGCGGGTCCGAGCGTGCAGACGATCTTCGTTTTTGCAAGACGATTCATGCGTGTTCTTTCGGTGCGATGACTGTGTGTGTGCGATTGAAAAAAAAATTTACGACGCGATCTGAAGTGAACGTGTGTCACTCGTGCGCCGGAAGCACGGGGAGTCCCCACTGCTTCTGCACTTCGGTGTACTCAGAGCGCGGCATCTGCACAAGGAGCGGCTGCTTCTTCGCGTCGATCCAGTGCAGGAGGCGGAGCATCGGCTCCTCATCCATCGCCGTGCATCCGGCGGTCGGCGTTTTCTTCACGCTATTTAAGTGAAGGAAGATGGCGCTGCCCTTCCCGGGGATGCCTGCGGCATTGTGCTTCACGAAGATCACATATTTGTAATCGGGAGCGTTGATCTTCATTTTCTCGGCCGAGTTCCACTGCGCCTTTCCGCTCACGACGCGCGGTGTCATTTTTTCGTCGACCATTTTGTTGTAATGGGCCGACTGCGGGTCGTCGATCCACCGCACGCTCGACGTGCTCTGTGTGTAGGGATACGAGACGCCTGCGGGAGCGGCGGCCGCGTACCCGAGGAATTCGCCGAGCTCGAACACCCCGGCAGGAGCGCAGCGGTCGCCTTCCTGCTTGATGCGCGAGCCGATTGGATTCGGATGCAGTCCGATGCCCCAGGCCAATCCGGAATCGCCATACATCACATCCCATGCGGAACCGACGAATTCCCACTTCCCCTGCTTCTGTTCGCAGAGCATCATCGTGCCGTGCGGGGAATTCCACGACGGTGCGACCGAGATGATGAGTTGACGCGAGCCGCCGAGCTGCGCAAAGGCCGAGGCTGCCGTGAAACACAAAGCGAGAAGGATATTTTTCATGAGGCCTCGTAATTGAGGGAAGTTTGGAACGTTCTATGCATTATGCATCAATATACAAAAAAAAAATTGCCGCTGTGAAATATTTTCGCGATAATCCCACACATTGCGTGTGCTCAATTGATTTGGTGCAGAGTCGCGCATTCTTCGTCTCCCATCTTAATAAAGCCAACAAATCGAATGAGCGTCTCTGGATATGCCTTGCGTGCTCGTACAAGGTCAGGAATCTCTTCGATACAGGGGCGGCACCACTCACCCCCAAAATTAAGGAGAAGATATGTTCCCTTCATTGAGGAGATGCTGATGGTGTCCCCTTCCAGCGATAAAAATTTATGATCCCAAAAGGATGGTGAAATTTTTACGATGCGGGCGCCTGAGGTGATAAGTGAATCGAAGAAATCTTGGAAGAACGTTGTCGAGTCTGCGATCGTCGGTTCGATCTCGATCCATGTCCCATACTTGTCGAGACGACATATGTTCTCCCTTTCAATGTTATCGTCCCCTGGCGTATGTGACGCGTACAGAATATGCGCCGGGTTCATCGAGTGTGTGAGTCTATGTTGTTACCATGATCAGGAGTATCCGCTGTGTAGTCGAGCAAATCACCGGGTTGGCAGTGAAGTTCCCTGCAGAGCGCTTCAAGCGTTGAAAATCGGATTGCCCGCGCCTTTCCCGTTTTGAGGATCGACAGATTTGTGATCGTGATATCCATCCGCTCCGCGAGCTCGGTAAGGCTCATCTTCCGCTTCACGAGCATCATGTCCAGATTGACATTTATCGCCATTGTACATTCTCCCTAGACAGTCAGCGACTGTTCCTGTTTGAGATCCAGACCTTTTTGAAACGCAATCGCCAGGGCGAACATAACGAGCCCGAAGAACAATGTGAATGGCGCAAAGTCGATGATGGGATCGATAAACGTCGTTACAGGCCTTCCAACGGGATCCGGCAGAATCGCTCTTGCGCGCTCCGGCAAATTGTTCACCAGTGACGATGTATAGAGACCGTAGAGATATGTCATCACCGTTCGTACGAGTGATGTCACGATAATGATCCAGCCCAGCATCCGTAGGCGCGCCGGGGTCTTCTGATCGAAATATTCATTCGATTCCATGGGGATAAAAATTTTCCGCAGGAGATACACGATGAGGAAAAACGTTCCGAACGTCAGGACCAGCCAGGCGAGTTCGAATCCTAACAAGATACCATCCTCCGGTTCACGGACCACCGCCAAGTACGCACTGGACGGCTGTGCTCCGATATACATCTGACTGCCCGCCGATCGATTGATGTCAACATGGGTGAGTGGAATATGAGTGATCCCTTTGAATAACAGCTTCACGGGCCAATGGGCCGAGGGATAGGATCCACTTTGGCGCGATATGTGCAGCACAATAAAGAGCAGCACGAACAGGACAAATGCGGCTCCGCCGGAGAATAACGCGAAATCGAGCAATTGTCGGATTTTACGAACCGGACCCTTTTTCCATAATGTAAACATGGAGACCTCAGACGATAGGTATGCGAAATTTTTAATTATCCCGGTTTGTCGAGTTGCATCATCAGCGGTCGACAATTTATACAGTCAATGCCTGTTCCTGTTTGAGATCCAGACCTTTTTGAAACGCAATCGCGAGGGCGAGAATTGCGATGCCGATGAATATTTTTTCAGTTGGAATATCGATGACAGGCAGCGTCGAGAGCGCCAGAGGTTTGCCGAGGGAGTTCACCCCGGACGTCTCCTGGAGCGCAGTGCTATAGTTAATCAGGGAAGAAGTATAT
>JAVBYH010000346.1 GCA_030824175.1 Bacteroidota bacterium
ACCGGCGGCGCACATGCCGGAGTACGTCGAGCTCTACAACCGCAGCGCTGCGACGGTCGATCTCGCCGGATGGAACATGGGCGACGCCTCCGGCACGCAGAAGAACCGTGCGACGATCCCGCTGCCGCGCTCGTCGCTCAGGCTGCCGGCGTCGTCGATGTGCGTCGTCGCCTCGGATTCGTCGATCCTCGAATGGATGCGAAGTGATCAGTCGCTCCATCGCGATTCTTGGGCGACAACGGCGGCTCCTGCGATCGGGGAGCCGCATCTGATCGTCGTGCCGTCGCTCGGGCTCAACAACTCGGGCGACGATGTGCTGCTCTTCGATCCGTCGGGCGCGACGGCGGACAGCGTCTCGTATGCGCCCGCCTGGCATACGCCGAAGATCGCCACAACGGGCCGCGCGCTCGAACGCATCAATCCGCTGCTCCCTGGCGCGGACGCGCGCAACTGGGGCACGTCCGTCGGCGCCCGCGGCGGAACGCCGGGAGCGCGGAACTCCATCCATGCCATGTCCGTACCGTCATCGGCGGCGCTCTCACTCTCGCCCAATCCGTTCTCGCCGAACGGCGACGGGATCGAGGATCATCTCGCGATCGCGTACGTGCTGACCTCGGCGGCAGCATCGCTGCGTGTGCGCATCTACGATGCGGCGGGCCGCATGGTGCGCACGCTCGCGAACAACGAACCCGCGGCATCCTCCGGCGCGTTCCTGTGGAACGGCCGCGACGACACGAACACGCGCGTGCGCATGGGCATGTACATCGTGCTTGTCGAGGCGTTCGACCCGCGGGGCGGCGTGCTCCGCGCGATGAAGGCGGTGGCCGTCGTCGCGACGAAGCTCGACTGAACACACAACGCCCGCACATCATGTGCGGGCGTTGTTGTTGAATCGTTCTGTATTTTGTAGGGCGAAATGATATTTCGCCCTACCGAACGACAGTACTGAATTTTCGCCGGGCGAAACGCCGTTTCACCCTACATCGATCGTTGTTACGCCTTCGGCTCCATCGCCTTCGCGACGATGATCCCCGTATCGTCCTTGAACTTCGCGAGATAATCATGGAGCGTCGTCGGCGTGATCTGCACCTTCGCGCCGGCCAGTGGCGCGTGGATGAAGTGGAGGTCTCCGTTCTCCATGCGTATCGCCATGCCCGTGTGTTTGATGTCCATGCCTTTCATGTTCGTCGTGATGCCGATGAGGCATCCCGTTTCGATCTTGTCCGCGAACATGTGCACGTTGCCCTTGGGGATGAACGGGAGGTCGCGCGCGTTGATCGCGTCTTCCTGCTTTTTGATTTCCTCGTAGAACGCGTCGTTGGCGAGCTGCTTGTACGACGGGCGGTGCGTCGACATGAAGTTGATGGGCTTCGGAATCTGCTGAATGTTCTTGTCGTCCGGTATGTCCCGCGTCACGACCTTGAGCACGCCCTTCTTCTCGTTGTCGAACCAGTAGTCGGTCGTATAGTGCAGGCGGCTCGGGTAGCCGTTGATGACGCCCCCGCGGTAGCGGACGAACGTGAGCTGGCGTTTATATTCCTCGAACGTGTACTTCTTCAGCTTCACGCAGCGCGCGAGCACGAGGCAGTTCTCGTAGAACGACACGCAGTCGAGAGCGCGCATGTTCACGACGAGCTTCTCGTCGCCTTCCGATTCGAGCACGTGCCCGACGTACTCGGTGCCGATAAACGTTTTGCCGATCTCGACCATCACCTCGTTGATCGGACGGTCCGCAAGCTTCTTCGCGAGCGAGAATTCGAATTTCGAGAGGCAGATCTTTTCGTCCTCGCTGATCTCCATCATCATCATTTCGAACGACTTCGCGAACGAAGTATTCGCCATCAGCGGCGTGAGCGCCGCAAGGGCCCCCGCACCTAAAAATTTACGCCGATCCATAGCCTGGTCCTTTCATTTTTTTTCGTCACGCCGGGCGGAAAGGATCCGCCCGGCTCGTTAGAATATCGGTTCGTCATTTCCCATGGGAGGTGCATAGTTGTCGAACGACGGCAGCGCGAGATTGTCGAAGCGCGCGTACTGTTTGATGAAGGCGAGTTCCACCTGGTCCGTCGGACCGTTACGCTGTTTGCCGATGATGATCTCGGCGATGCCTTCGGAGGACGACTGGTCGTCCTTCTGCAGCCCGTACTTCTCGGGCCTGTGGACGAAGATCACGACGTCCGCATCCTGCTCGATGGCGCCCGAATTGTGCGTCACAATAGAGTCGGCGATCCACGACGAGGGGCCGGGAACTGTGATATCGAAGACATCCTCTTCACCAGCAGGTTCGATTGAAACAATCCGGTCCCAGAACAATCCATCATCAGCATGCCCGGTCAACACGTCGTCATGCAACAGCTCGGCATAACTCATGATCGTCTTGCGTGATGGAGCGAACTTGAAATGGCTCGTCCCGCCATAGGACGTATGCCGCGATGAAGCCATTTCCCGCTGTGACACATGCTGCTCCGACATCACATTCTTCACGCGCGACCATATTTCCACAGGCAGCGTGTCAACATTCGTATTATGCCTGGTCTGCGACAGCCATTCCTCCAGCGACTTCGCCTGTTCAACGCGAGGTCCGAAGACGCCGATCCTATCGAGGAAGATCTGCTGCATTTCACCCGACACACTCACATGATAGGACGGCGAATATTTGCCCTGGGCAATAGTGCGAATGCGCGCAACGATGCCCAATCGCAGAAGCAGGCTGCAGACGTCGTTGGCCAGGCCGATGCTCGTCGTCGCATAATACACATTTGAATGTGCCGATCGATTTTTTGCCGGATGACACCAGATGCATCCGTCTGTCGCCCAGAGATGCCGCAGGAGCAGCGCAAGCTGCTCATTGCCAAGCCTGAAGACCTCTGCGGGGATGCGCTTCTGATGGGATCGTTGATTCCAAATGCCGAGCTCGCGAAGCCATTCTCCGACACCCGCATGATGCCATCGGTTGCCGTTGCCTCCGATGAGCAGCTGGTGCCAGGTCCCCGTCGGACCCTCGCGCCGCAGGACCGGCGAACCAAATTCTTTTTCAATTGCATTCGTGACCGCGGCGCTATTCTCTTCGCTGCCGGTCGTATACCGCAGCGGCTGGTGCGTCAGATAGCTGCCGTCGCCAATGAGATGCCCAAGGAGGATGACCCTCTCGTCCGGCCACGCTGCATGACGTGCCGGCTCCGGAATTTCACGGGCCACCGCGACGCGTTCGCCTTTCGATAATTCGTTCACCCTTTTCCACCCCGACCCGGAGAGGATGCGGTGTTTTGCCGTCGCACGGATCCTTCGTCCGGATGCCAGGAGGACATCGAATACCGGTTTGCACCCGACCTTCCATATCAGATCGCTTTGCGCCGTAATGATGCGATTCTTGTCGTCGATCGCATACACGACGGGCGTTTGTCCCACAAGATCGCGTATCGGGGTGCGCCGTCCGTCGGCAAGCAGCACGAGGGTGTCGCCGGCAACGCATTCGCGAAGATCGGAGAGCATCGGCCGCTTGTCGGGCCTGGCCTCGAGCGATCGGTTGAGCTGCGAGAGCGCGAGCACGGGAATATTCAACTCCTTCGCGAGCGCCTTGAGCGAACGGGAGATCATCGAGATTTCCTGCTCGCGGCTCTGGGTGGATTTCGGCCCCTGCATGAGCTGGAGGTAGTCGATGATGATCATGCCGATGTTGTGCTCCACCTTGAGCCGGCGCGCCTTGGCGCGAAGCTCGAGGATGCCGAGGGCCGGTGTGTCGTCGATGAAGATCTTCGCCTGATAGAGCTTTCCGATGCGCTCGCTCAATTGACGCCACTGGTCGTCCGGCAGACGGCCGGTGCGGACGCTGTGCGCGTCGACGCGCGCCTCCGCGCAGATGAGGCGAAGCACGAGCTGCTGCGACGACATTTCGAGGCTGAAGAATCCGACCGGTACGCCGTGATCGACGGCCGCGTTGCGCGCCACCGAGAGCACGAACGCCGTCTTGCCCATAGAGGGGCGCGCGGCGATGATGACAAGATCGGACTTCTGGAAGCCGCCGGTGAGATTGTCGAGGCGCGGGAAACCCGCCGGCACGCCCGTGACGCCCGAGTTCGAGCCGTGGATGCTCTCGAGCATTTCCATCGTCGAGAACACTGCGTCGCTCATGGTGACGAAGCTTTTCTTCAGCCGCTTCTCCGAGATCTTGAAGATCGTCTGCTCCGCCTCGTCGAGGAGGTCGAGCGCGTCGTCCGCCTCGTTGAACGCACGCGACGAGATCTCGGTTGTCGCGCCGATGAGATTCCGGAGGAGCGATTTTTCGAGGACGATCTTTGCGTGGTACTCGATGTTGGCCGCGGACGTGACACGCATCGTCAGGTCCGAAAGGTACATCGGTCCGCCGATCGAATCGAGGTCGCCCTTCCGGCGCAGCTCTTCGGCGAGCGTGATCGAATCGACAGCCTCGTTCTTTTCGAAGAGGGCGATGACGGCCTTGAAGATCTTCTGATGCGCAGGTTTGTAGAACACCGTATCGTCGATGATTTCGAGCGCGCGCGCGATGGCGTTCTTCTCGAGGAGCATGGCGCCGAGCACTGCCATTTCGATATCCATCGCCTGCGGCGGTACGCGCCCTTCAGACTGGGCGATGGTTCGTTTCTGAGTTCCGTCCTGCATCGTTATCCTGCTGCTATAATGTCGTCGTACATTTTCCTGAATTTTTGCACATCTTCCCACGTCGGCTTTTTCCAGTTCGGGTTGCGAAGCAGGGCCGCCGGATGATACGTCACGATCAGCGGAATGCCGCGGTATGTCTGCACCTTCTCGCGGAGCACGCCGAGCGACGACGTCGATTTTAACAGCGTCTGCGCCGCCGTGAGGCCGAGGCAGAGGATGATCTTTGGCTTCACGAGTTCGATCTGTTTCCACAGGTACGGTTCGCAGAGTTCCACCTCGCCGGGAAGGGGACGGCGGTTGCCGGGCGGACGGCACTTGAGGATGTTGGCGATGAACACCTCTTCGCGTGCAAACTTCACCGCCTCGAGGATCTTGTTCAGCAACTGTCCCGCCTTACCCACGAACGGTTCGCCCTGCGCGTCCTCGTCGGCTCCGGGGGCCTCGCCGATCACCATCACGCCCGCATCCGTTTTACCGACGCCGAAGACGAATTTCGTGCGCGTTGCACCGAGCGGACATTTCATGCACGAGCAGATCTCGCCGTTGAGCTGTGCGAGCGTCGACGCGTCCTGCCACGTTTCAGGACCGGCCGGAGCGGCGGGCTGCGAAGGCTGAGCAGCAGACCTCACTTTGACGACATCCGAAGGGCGAACCCGGCCCGGAGCCGGCTCAGCACCTTGCGCCGGGACGGAAGCCGCAGCCACCGGCACACGTTCGTTCATCTGTTCCATTCCGGGGTGCGGCGCGTCACTTGCGTAATCGCTCGCAATCGCTATCGGCTCCTGCACCTGTTGGGGCGGATAGACTCCATCATCGCCGGGAGTCGGATACGCGGCTGCGGGCGCTTGCCCCGTTGCAATCACCGTCGCGACAGCCGGAACCGCCTCCGTCGATACCAATACCGCCCCATCGTCTGCGACCGCATTCGCGCCGGTCTGCGATCGGTAAATGATATTCCCATGGAATCCCCGCTGCTGGCGGAGGAATTCTTCCGCAGCGTCGATGAGAGCCAGACTCTCTGCAAGGGTGGAATCTACATTGTCACTGGACATCGGGTGGACTTTCCGAGCATAGTCAAGCCCGTTCCCCCGGCATCTTCGCCCGGAGGAACAGCGCGTGTGAAATTTCGTAACTATGCAAGATACGAACCGATTCGCCGCAAAGCAAGACGTCGGCCCATAGACCGGGAAGAAGGGCGGATCATGAACATCAATCCGTGCACGAGGGTGACTTTTCGGGATGAAGTGCTGCGGCCAAAGGCACGATCTGGGGCGCGATGATAGCCCTGAAATTTTCGGTTATAGAGGCCCAATCGATAATATCCACCCTGAAGGGAAGATCCGAATCGTCGAATGCCAAAGCAAGCTCTCTCATGATCCGTTTTTCAATCCTGGATGCACCTTTGATCACAAGATCGAGGTCCGAGTGGGGCTTTGCCGTACCGCACACGCGGGAGCCGAACGCGTACAAGCAGGTATTTGCCGGCAGCAGCCGAAGGATAATATCATCGACGATCATCCGATGCTTGGCGTTCAGATCGATCACCGCACACGCTCCTGTAATTGTGCAAGCAGATACAGTACATCAGGCAGAAAATTTTTCACGGAATCGTACACCTCGGCGGCCACGATATCGTCATAGATATGGCTCGTCTGGTTTCTGTCGGCAAGATAGTCGAACCACGTCGAGGCATCCCGGATCAGACCGGCTTCAGCGCCGGCACGAAACAAATCGCGGCTGGTCAGTTTATCGACCCTTTCTAGTCCGTACATCTCGAGGAAGCGCTTTATTGTTTTCCATGCAAGTTCAAACGTGTATTCGAACCGTTGAATGACGCCGTCACGCATGAGGTCCCGTTCTTCCGCCAACGCCCCATCCTTCGCCGCCTCGTAGGCTCGAATCGCCGTTTCCAGTGTTGTTGTCGCTTTTTCAAGACTCGAATAGTCGAGCCTGGTTTCAGTCACCGACACCTCCGTGTATGCATGAATAAATGTGCCGAAATTATCCCATATGTGCAATACTGTCGGCGCGTAGTTCCTGGTGCGTGTGCATTGCGTACGAGGCTACTCCATTAGAGATGAAAGAGATACTTACAGATCCCGTTTCCCAAGCTGAGTCTCGGTGAAATTACGACATGCAAACAATTGTTACCAAAACAGCGGTTATGATGTTTTTCATGGCACCCTCGATATTTTTTTACTTTATTTTGGCTCTTTTACGGACCGTGGTGAAGGTTAACGTTTTGGCCACTCCTCAGGCGTATTCTGCATTTTTATCCTATCTTCATTAAACCACAGCTCGCAAATGGTGCTAACCGCATACCGCTTACCCGTTTGTCTAAAATATTCATATGCCGAACTAGTATCGACGATAACGAATCGCGATTTCTTCACATATTCGGTGAGCCATGGCGTTAATTTCTTTTCAATACTCTTGCCTAACCGAGTTTTTTTTCGACGTGTTCCAGGTTCGAATATCTGCGATTTCCCAATCGAATATGATTCCCCTATGACTAACATAAATATCCAAGTAAATGACACCTGCGTAGTTCTTAATCAATTTGTCAGGCACTTTGATGGAGGGAGGGATTAATTTCCCGAATTGTGCATTCCCTATATTCGCAAACACTGTAACGCCAACCAGCAGAGCAAGGAAATTTTTCATTTATGCCTCATCAATTGCCGTAACAGGTTTTTGTTTTCTTGATGACCCCACGCAGGTACATGATAGTCATACGCCTTTCCTGAATTTGCCTGAGATCCAGACAAAAATCCACTTATCGATTTCCATAAATTATCGTCGGAAAAGTTCTTCATGTAAGAATCCATATCCGAAAAATACCCACTCCCTAAATTTGTCGACCCGTTCCCATCATTGCGCCCTAATTGATGCCCCGGTATACCGACTGCTTTCTCCATCATATACTGGAATGCATCGGCCTGTGTTTCGGACCAGAGACTGGCGCCCCCAAGGTTCATCTGATGTTCATATGCATGATAGGATTCATGGGCGATCGTTCCGAAATCATAATTACTTAATATCACATCGCCGCCATAGGCTGTCTTCCCGGCGGCATTAAATTGTCCGTCGGCACCTGCCGGCACAGCCCCTTGTCTGTAATTGTAATTGCCGCCGGATGCAATGAGTCCGCCTAACAACTCCTTCCCCGCATCTTCACTCCCTAATCTGTTCAATCGTTTTATGACATCCGTCATAAATTTATTCCCGGTGGGGTCCATACCGATCGTATATAAGGCTCTTTCGTTCCCATCGCAAATCCATACACTGTCTCCATGAGCATCATAAAATGAAACGGGATTGTTTCCGGCATATGAATACGGACTCCTGAACGGATCCTTCCATGCAAACGGATCCAGAGTCATTGACCTGGCGATTCGACTGTCGTACGATCTGTCTCCATTATGATCGTATCCGGTCTCGACATCCCTCTCAATGCCGATATACTTCAGCCTCGCGTCCACACCGCCGGCGACATAACTGCGTCCGTCCATCACCAAGCCAAACGGGTAGTAATCGTCATAGCTCATCGCGGCGCCGGTCTCATCAACGGTGGCACGGATGCTGCCGAGATGGTCCTTCAGATAGTAATACCGACTCGTTACCGTCGGGGTCACAGTGATCTGCCCGATGACATCGTTGCCCGTGATGTTCACCGTGTAATTCCGCTTGTTCGGACTCGTCAACACAACTTCCGTTTTCCCGCCGAGGCCCGTGACATAATACGTATCGGTTCCGCCGATGGGGTATTTTCTGATCCTCTCACCATCCGTGTTGTACGTGTACACCTGCATCTGCCCGCCGGTGGTGTAGACTGTCGTCGGCAGATTCTTCAGATCATACTCAATGACGGAGAGGCCGCGGTGCGCATCATGAATGACGTTGCCGTTGGCATCGTAGAGATACTTCATCGTCATCGAGCCGTTCCGCACGGAATCGAGACGGCTCGTGCCGGCCGAGTAGTGATACGTGTAATCGTCGGAAAGGATGCCCGAGGCGTTTCTCCGCTGAAGGCTGCCGATGTTCCCGATGCCGTCGTAACCGATTGCGGGCATCCCCCAGTTGTTCGAGGCCTGATAGCTCGAAGTGGAATATACGAAATTATTCGCGGCGGTGAGACGATTCGCCCCGTCATACGAGAACCCGTAAGCCATGCGCTTATTCTCGGCGATGGCGCCGTTGTACGTCTCTACCGCGGCGATATTGCCGTTGAACTGCCCGGCGGCAGCCACTCCGCCCACTACCGTGTTGTAATGGAGCCTCTCCGCAAATTTCTCCGTGCCGATATTGTTCACATCGTTGATGGCCGAGAGCCAGTCGCGCTCATTATACGTGTAATCAATCGTCGGAATGGAACTGCGCAGCTTCAGCGACTTCACGTAAATACGTGAATGTTCAAAGCCATCGCTGATGGCTCCTACGAACGGACACAGCACCCAGCGGCGGTCGTACTGACCGCCCGCGGGGATGAAATATCTCTCACTTGGCTGTTATTGGAAGACTCGGGTAATATGGAGGGGACTCGTCTTTTTGCCGGCGAGCGAGGCGGACACAAGAAGCGCGATCATTGCCCTGCTTATTTGATCATCGCCATCTTGATTATCTTCAGAAACGGCTGCGCGCCGTCGGACTGTACCGTCATCCGTGCAAAGTACAATCCGCTGGCATATGGCGATCCGTCGAATGCGGCTGAATACGCGCCGGCGTTCATCTGCTTCTCGACCACGGTCGTCACTTCATTGCCGAGGATGTCGTACACTTTTACTGTGACAAACCCGCCGTGCGGAATGTGGAACCGAATCGTCGTCGAAGGATTGAAGGGATTGGGGTAATTCTGCAGCAGCGCATACTCACGGGGAACACCCGTTGAATGCACATCGCGATCGGCGACATCCGTCAACGACGCATCCAACGCCGCGAAGATCGAGTCGGTGTACGGCTTGTTGACATTTCCAGCAAAGACCATGACTCCCGCCTTGTCGGGTGTGGGATGCCACGCCGCCCAGGACGCGGCGACGCTCAGGGAATTGTTCGGATCGTGGTGCGAAAATCCGTGCATCACTTTGCTGTTGCCAAGAGAATCGGCCCATCGCTGGAACCGCGTCGTGTTGTTCTGAAAGTACCCCATATCCATGACAAAATTCAGGTAGGCGGCAATCGCACGGTTGAACCCTATCACCGTCGGTCCCGGAATGCCGTACGAGGAATAGTATATCGCCGCAGTATAAATTCTCGTCGCGCTGTTCACAGACAGCGGGCCGACGTATTTCCCGAGTTCCCGTATCAGATCCCGGTAGTATGTGTTATCCGTCGCGCCGTGCTCGATGTCCAGCGAGATGCCGTCGAGCCCGACTGCGGTGATGCAGCTGTCGATGAAGAGCGCATGCTGCTGGTAGTTCAACGCCCGGCCGTCGTACGTCGTGAACGGAACGGCCGTACTCCACTGTTTCGTGTCGTCGACGTTCATCAACACTTTTATCCCGCGCGCCCGCAGCGTCTTGATGTCGTCGAGGATCTGCTTATAGTATTTATACGGCCCGCCGTTGATCGTGAGGATGTACGACGACGGACCGCCGTAATGGACGGAATCGCATAGCTCGAAGATCGTCCCCTCGAACAGGACGATGATGTTCGCATTCTTAGTGAAGTCGGTCAGGCGCAGCTTGCCCTGGTTGACCGGAGTGGCGTCGAAGGCGTAGTAGGCGACCTTGTTGCGCCCGGCGCCCGGAAGCCCCGCACGCACCTCGGGCGCGGCCGGTGTCATGGAGGCGATTGCTAATATTAGTAATGCGAAGATTTTTGAATTTTTCATTTCAAGGGTATCAATCGGCGTTGTATGGGAAATGGTGGGTTTGTGTGAAAAGAAGAGACGTTGCTGCATGACACCCCGCCTGACGATCAGCCTCCGGCGTGCTTTGAGAGTGCGACGATAGCATCGAGGATCTTGCCTGCGGCTTCTTCTTTCTGCATCTTCGGGAGCGGTTCGGTGCGGCCGTCGCGGTAGACGAGCGTGACGACATTCGTATCGGTGCCGAAGCCGGCGCCTTCGTCGCGAATGCTGTTGAGCACGATCATGTCGCAGTTCTTCTTGCGCAGTTTCTCCTGCGCGTGGTGGAGCTCGTTGTCCGTCTCGAGCGCGAAGCCGACGACGATGCCGTGCTTCTCGGCTCCGAGTTCTTTCAATATGTCCGTCGTCGATGTGAGCTCGAGAATGAGTTCGGTGCCGCTCTTCTGTTTCTTGATCTTCGTCGGCTCGACCTTGCCTGGCGTATAGTCCGCTACCGCGGCGGCCATGATGACGATGTCGCTCGCGCGGGAGCGGCTCATCACAGCATCGTGCATCTGCGCGGCGGTTTCAACATCCACGCGTGTGACGGAGAGCGGTGTCGGGAGCGCGACGGGTCCCGAGACGAGCGTGACGATGGCCCCGCGTTGTGCGGCGACGGCCGCGAGGGCGAAGCCCATTTTACCCGACGACCTGTTGCCGACGAAGCGCACCGGGTCGATCGGTTCGTACGTCGGTCCGGCGGAGACGAGTATGTTTTTTCCCTGGAGGTCGGACGGCATCGGGACGAGCACCGAGCGGATGTATTCCGTGACGGTTTCGGGTTCGGGCAGGCGGCCTGCGCCGATGAGTCCGCTCGCGAGATCGCCGTGGTCGGGCGGAAGGATGAACACACCGCGACGTTTGAGCACGGCGATATTGTCCTGCGTCGCCTGGTGTTCGTACATGTCCACGTCCATCGCCGGTGCGACGACGAGCGGGCACCGCAAGGCGAGCGCCGTCGATGTCACGACATTGTCGGCCATGCCGTGCGCGAGTTTCGCGATCGTGTTGGCGGTGGCGGGCGCGATGACCATCACATCGGCCCAGAGGCCGAGGTCGATGTGGCGCACGCCGGCGGCGGTGGACTCATGTGTCGAGCCGGGCCAGAGCGAGACGATCACTTCTTCCTGGGACAACGTGGAGAATGTGAGCGGTGCGACGAATTCCGTTGCGGAGCGGGTCATGAGCACGCGCACATCGGCGCCCTGTTTTTTCAGGAGCCGCACGACGGTGCACATCTTGTACGCCGAGATCCCGCCGCAGACGCCGATGAGTATTTTTTTTCCTGTCAGCATCGCATGCCTTCGGGTGAACGGTTACTTTTGTTCCGTATCTTTGTATCGGTGTTCGAGCTGGTCGGCCAGCAGCTCCGCGATGGCTTCTTCGGTCGGCTTCGGGCGCTTCTCGAACTCGAGGCTGATCTTGAGCTGATCCGGATTCAATTCCGTTTCTTCCTCTTCGGCGTTCACTGTCGGCTGGAGGGCCTGGATCGTTTCGACGCGCTGGCTGAACTCGAGCTTCGTCTCCTCGTTGATCTGGCGCGCACGCTTGGACAGCACGACGATCGCCTCGTAGATGTTGGCGGCCTTCGATTCGAGCACGGAAATTTCAATGGGTTTGATTGGCATTGCATCCTCGTTGGTTGTTACTGTGACATATGATTCATGATAATTCTGTCGACGTCGTCGATCGCCTTCGCGAGGTCGTCGTTGACGACTGTATAGTCAAATTGTCTGCCGAGCTCCATCTCCATCGCCGCGCGTTCCATGCGTCGGCGCACGGTGGCCTCGTCTTCGGTGCCGCGGTTGCGCAGGCGCGTCTCGAGCACGTCAATCCCCGGCGGCGCGATAAAGATGAGCACAGAGCGCGGGCCGTACATTTTTTTGATCGAGAGTCCGCCGCGCACGTCGATATCGAACAGCATCGATGCGCCGGCGTTCAGCGCGCGGTCCGTTTCGCTCTTGAGCGTACCGTAGTAGTTGCCGTAGAGCTGCTCGTACTCAACGAGTCCGCCCGAGGCGATCCGCTCCTCGAACTGTTCCTTCGTCAGGAAGAAGTAATCCTTCCCGTCCGTCTCGCCCGGACGCATGGAGCGCGTCGTGGCGGAAACCGAGAACTCGATCTCGGGATGCCGCTGGCGCAGCGCCTTTATGATGGACGTTTTTCCTCCGCCGCTCGGCGAGGCGATCACAAGCAGTGTCGGAGTACTCATTCAATATTTTGCAGTTGTTCCCGGATCTTTTCCAATTCCTCTTTGATCTCCACCACGTGGTGCGCGATGGCGATCTCGCTGCACTTCGAGCCGATCGTGTTGGCCTCGCGGTTCATCTCCTGGATGAGGAAATTGAGCTTGCGGCCGGCGGCGTCGGTGAGGCGCAGCGCCTCGAGGAAAAATTTGTTGTGGCTGTGGAAGCGCACGCACTCTTCGGTGACGTCCCACTTGTCCGCGAGCAGCGCGATCTCGAGCTCGAGGCGCTGGGAGTTGATGATCTTCGGATCCTCGACGAGCGCCGCGATGCGCTCAAAGAGGCGGATGCGTTCCTCGGGGATGCGCTCCTTCGACAGCCGTTCCACTTCGCCGAGCCGGAAGTCGATCTGTCCGACACGCGCGATGAGATCCTTGCTCAGCTCCTCGCCTTCCTTCGAGCGCATCGTCTTCAACGAGACGACGGCGGCGCGGAGCGCCTCTTCGAACACGGCCCACTCGACGGCGTTTTCCTCTTCCTCGCTCACGCTCGATTCGAAGATCTCGGAGAACTGGATGAGATGCTGCAGCTTCACCGTCTCCCGGATCTTCACCGTTTTGCGGAGCTGATTGAGGAGCGCATAGTATGACTTCGCGGCGGCCTTGTTGATTCTCGGCGGCGCGCCGTCCGTCTCCTTCTGCTCCGTCACATTCACCGTGATCTTGCCGCGGTTGATCTTCGAACGGATGATCTCCTTGATCTCGTTCTCGCGGAAGGAAAGGCTCCGCGGCAAACGGGATGATATCTCGAGAAACCTGTTGTTGACGCTTCGTAATTCGACGGTAAAGACGATTCCGCGGCGGGAAGCTTCTCCCCGTCCGTATCCGGTCATGCTTTCAATCATTGTCAGTCTCAGCTCCGATTCTTTTATCTTGAAAATTACGAAAATTCGGCCTTAATGACAAGGGAAACTTCTCCCCACGTTTTTCACCAAGTTATCCACACCCCGGGTTTTGATTCCGCCCCGATTTTCGTATATTTCTGCACGTATGTGGATAACAATTGCATGATTTCGAACTATTTTACCATCATTCACGTGGCCCGGTCGCTCGCAGAGGACTGTACCGGCGCGTCGGTGGCCGAAATCTACACAC
>JAVBYH010000370.1 GCA_030824175.1 Bacteroidota bacterium
GTGCCGAAGGGATCGGGCCTCGGCACGAGCAGCATCCTGGCGGCAACGGTGCTCGGCACGCTCGCCGAGACGTGCGACCTGAACTGGGACAATGCGAAGATATCGCAGATGACATTGGTGCTGGAGCAGCTGCTCACCACGGGCGGCGGCTGGCAGGACCAGCTCGGAGGCATCATGCAGGGGATCAAGATCATCGAGACGAAGCCCGGACTCGAGCAGTTGCCGGTGATCCGCTGGCTGCCCAATCAGCTCTTCACCGATGTCGAGTATAAATCGTCGATGCTTCTGTACTACACGGGCATCACGCGTGTGGCGAAGAATATTCTGGCGGAGATCGTGCGCGGCATGTTCCTGAATTCCGGCAAAAAGATCGGGCTGCTCGGGGAGATCGGCGATCATGCAACGGACACATTCGACGTGATACAGCGGGGCGACTACCGCCACCTCGGGCGGCAGCTCGAGAAGAGCTGGCAGCTGAACAACAAACTGGATGCGGGGACGAACACGCCGGAAATCGAACGGATGCTCGCGAAGGTCGCGCCATACCTCATCGGAAAGAAACTCGCAGGCGCCGGCGGCGGCGGCTTCATGCTCATGCTGGCCCGGGACAGCGACGCGACGAAGAAGATCCGCGAACTCCTGAATGCCGAGCCGCTGAACGCCAACGCCCGTTTCGTCGACTTTCAACTGTCCGAAACGGGACTGCAGATCTCGCGGAGCTGAGCGGGCGGCCGATGCGCCCCCGCACTCAATCCAATGGAAGCGTAATCCGGATCCTGGTACCGCTGCCGGGCTCCGATGAAAAGTCGAGCACGCCGCCGAGTGACGCGATCCGTTCCTGCATGCCGATCAGGCCGAGCCCGCGCTTGTCGGCGGGCCGTTGCTGAAGATCGGCGAGCGCGAAGCCGACGCCGTTATCACAGATCTCGGTGACGAGACGGCCATCGACAGATGTCATCTTCACCTTCACGACGGTTGCCCGGGCGTGGCGAATGATGTTCGTCACCGACTCCTGAATGATGCGATAGCATGTGATCTCGATGATCGAATGGAACCGGCCGGTGATGTTCTCGGTTGTGAAATCCACTTCGAATTTTCCCCGCCTGGCCTGTTTGTCGAGGAACGAACGAACCGACGGGACGAGGCCGAGCTGGTCGAGCATCCAGGGGCTCAGGTCGACGGAAAGCTCCCGCACCTGCTGCAGGAGCCTCTCGGTGAGCCCCAGGGTTTCCTCGAGGCGGGCGGGGACGTCTTCAACCGCTTCAAATTCAATGATCCCCCGGAGATTCATCTGGATCGCCGTCAGTACCTGACCGATCTCGTCGTGCAATTCATACGCGATCTTCTTCCGTTCAACTTCCTGCGCTTCGATGAGCCGCTGCGAGAGAGACTGCAGCTGTTCGGTATACAGGTGAAGGGCCAGGTCAGCCTGTTTGCGTGTCGTCACATCGGACGACATGACGAAAATGCCTTCCTGTACCGGCACACAGTGGAGTTCGATCCACCGCACGACCCCGTCGAGCAGCGGAACATCGACGATCGATGTCTGCGCGATGCGATGTTCCATACAGACCCGGTAGATGGTGAACGCAGCGGACTCTGTGAAGCGGGGATCCGCATCGGCGAGAGTCCGGCCGACAAGGCTGTTTTTTGAACGCCCCATCTGCGTCGCCATGGCATCGTTGATGTACAGGCACGTCCACGAGTGATCGATGATCATACATCCCTCGAGGAGATTGTCCAGGGTATTCCTGAACCGCTCTTCGGATTTTTTCAATTCGACAGTCCGTTCGACCACCATCTCCTCGAGCAGATCGCGGGAACGGCGGATCTCCTCTTCGATCATGTGATGGTCTGTGATATCCGAGTAGATCGCGGCGCACTGCATCGGTGCAGGCCGATAGGCGAGGATGTGGAAATGTCTCAGGAGCAGCGGTGAGAAGCTTTCGAAATCGGCGGGCACCCCCGTCAGCGCGACCTCGCCGTAGATGCGAATCCATTTTTCCGCTATCGTCGGACGGATCTCGCGGATCGTCCTTCCGATCGTGTCCTCGCGCTTCAATCCGGTCAGGCGCTCGAACGATTCGTTGACGTCGATGAACCGGTAGTCGCAGGGGGTACCATTCCCGTCGACGAGGATCTCGTGCAGCGCGAAGCCTTCGGTCATCGCATTGAACAATGAATGGTACCGTGCCTCCATTTGCGACAGGGCGGCGACCATGGTGTCGTGGGCCGTACGCAGTCTGATGGCGGTGATGCCGTAGGCGAGGTCGTCGGCTAGTTCGATGAGCAGCTTCGCCTCATGTTCGGAGAACGCGTTCGGTTCGCGCGCATAAATGGCGAGAGTGCCGAACACTTTGCCGTGAGATTTCAACGGAAGGCCGATGGACGATGCATATCCGCGTTTCAGCGCCTGCTCGCGCCATGGGAGGTACCGCGGGTCGTTCACCATGTCTGCGCAGATGCTCGCCTCTCCGGTGCGCACGGCGGTCCCGGTCGGTCCCCGCCCCCGCTCCGTATCCGCCCATGTGATATTTACCGTTTCGAGATATCCCTCTTCGAATCCGGTGAATACGACCGGGCGGATGGACTTGTCCTCGTCGTGCGTGAAGCCGATCCACACAAGCGAATACCCGCATTCCTCTTCGATGATCGTGCACACCGCCTTCATGTACTGGAATTCATCCGTTGCACGGGCCATCGCCTGGCTGCTGCTGCTGAGCGCCCGGTGTGTTCTGTTGAGCCGGTGGAGTTCGGCCTCCTTCTTCTTCCGCTCCGAAATGTCCCTGATGATGATCTGGTTGGCCTGGGTGCCGTGGTACGCGATCGTGGACCCGACGGTCTCGACGGGAATGATGCGGCCGTCGAGCCGGACGAGCCGGGTTTCGCGCATGGGGAGGTGCCGGCCGATGGCGGTGTGCTGCATTCTTTCACGGATCGCGTCGCGTTCATCCTCATCGATGAGGTCCAGGACCGTGTACTGCTGCAGGTGGTCGATCGATGCGGCCCCGTAGATAGCGAGGGCCGCGGAGTTAGCATAGAGAAAGAAACCGTTGCGATGGACGATGACGCCGTCGGGGGAGGACTCGACGAGAGACCGGTAGCGTGCTTCGCTCTCGCGCAGCGACACGTCGACCCGTTGTTGTTCGCTGATATCCTGCACGAGAGACATCACCGACGACATCTGCCCGTTCTCGTCGAGCAGAACCGAATTGTACCAGACGCAGGTGATCACCTCGCCCGCCTTCGTGTAATTGCGGTTCGAGGAAACGACAGTGCGTTCGTTACCTCCGATCAGCCGGCTGATGGTCCCTTCGACGAGGGGCAGATCCTCGGGGTAAATGATATTCAGCGATTCGATCGTCCGGCCGATGATCTCGTCCTTTGACCATCCGAAGATGTGTTCGGCTTCATTGGACCATTGGACGACGACGAAATCGGCGTCCCATTCGATGACGCCGAGGGGTGAATTTTCGAGATGGAATTTGAGACGCTGTTCGCTTTTTCGAAGTGCGTCCTCGGTCCGCTTTCGGGATGACGTCGTTCGTTCGTTCATCGGCTTGGCGATCGTTGTTCGTGAGCAACCTGTTGAACACACCCTGATCCGCGATCACGTCAATCATTTCCGGGTAATGTAATCCGAATTTTGCCAATGTGCAAGGGCCGGCGTACACATGTGTCTACAACACATGTGCCCGGCATGCATGCGCCGGCACGCGTGGGCATGCGGCGAGCGATCGATGGGCGCTGAGTCAGCGCACGAGCGACATTTTGCGGACGACGACATTGTCGTTCGTCTTCAGCCTGTAGAAGTACACCCCGCTCGAAAAATTCCGCGCATCGAACCTCACCCGGTGCATGCCGGCGTTCTGCCGGTCGTTCACGAGCACGGCCACCTCCTGCCCGAGAATATTATAGACGCTCAGCGACACGCGCCCGTCGGCGGACAGGACGTACTGGATCGTCGTGGACGGATTGAACGGATTGGGGTAATTCTGGTCCAGCCTGAACGTCGTGGGCTGCTGCATCGCGACAGCCACGGACGTGGTGAAGTTCTTTTTCTCCGTTGTGAATTCGAACACGTCGGCGGCCGTGACGGGGCGGGACGTGAGGATGAAGACCGAATCGCCCTGGTGCGGACGGATCACGGGAACGCCCGAGGGCGCGAGCGTTGTGACCTGCGCGTGCGTGCTCGACGAGCTCGTGCCGTACGGCGCGGGCGTCATAAAGAGGATGGGTTCACCCGGGTCCCATATTTTGTTGACGGCGTTCGTCGGTTCGAGCACGAGCATTCTCAAATCGGCGCCTGTCGCGCGGTTACGCGCCTTGAACGGAACGACGACAGTGCGCTGGCCGCTGCGGCTGAGCGCAGTGTCGAGCGGAGAGACGAACGTGCCGTTGAGCGTGTCCATGCTGCCGAACGTGAGGACGACGTCGATGGGCGCGATCTCCTTCTTCCCTGCTGTGGGTTCGACGATGGAGAACTGCACGTTTGATGCGGAGTGGATGGACGCATAGCTCCGTGAAAGATCGAGGGATGTCGCATAGACAGGCGAGAACTGCACGAGGACGCCGTCGAACGACTTCGTATTGTACACGCCTTGCGGCCCCTGATCGATCCGGAAGCCGGACACGAGTACTTGATTCTTCGTCACGTTGGTGACCGACGCGACGATCGTATCCTTCGCGGGCGGCGCGAACGTTACGCGGTACCGGTCGCCGGTGGTCTTCGTCGTATCGACGACGACGACGGTGATGAACGCCGTCGTCGTGCCGGCGGGATGCTCGATGGAACTGCGCCTGATGTACCCATCGATCCGTTCCGGAGCGACGCGACGCGCGTAGACGTCGTAGTCGCCGCCGGTCACCTGATTCCACGATGACCATACGGCGAGGATCGTATTGTCCGGTGCGGTGATCACCGCCGGTTCCCACTGATAGTTATCCGTGTACGTGTTGAGCGCGAACTCGAGGCCGCGCCGCCTTCCGTATGCGTCGTACGCCTGCGCATAGACGCCTTCACGGCTCCTGTCCTGTTTCCAGCTCGACCATGTGACGATAAATCCCGCGTCGTTGAAGAGGGCGACCTTCGGGAGCCACTGATAGAACGACGTGGCGGTGCTGACCTGGAATTCGGCGCCCAGTTCCTGACCGCTCGTGCCGTAGCGCCTCCCGTAGATGCCGCCGTCCGAACCGTCCTGACGCCACGAACACCACACGACGACGATGCCGCCGTTTGGACACATCGCGACGTCGCCGAGCCATTGATAGTCGTTCGTATACGTGTTGACCTGGAACTCTCCTCCCGCGGCGGTTCCGTCGGCTGCGAAGCGCCTGCCGTAGAGACCGTAGCCCGCCGGCACGGCCGAATCCTGGTTGCGCGATTCCCAGACGACGACGAACTGTCCGCCGGGGGCCATGTCGATCGCGGGCCTGGCCTGGCTCATCGCCGTGATGGTGTTCACGCGGAACTCGGGACCAAGTTTCGCGCCGGTCGAGGAGAACCGCTGACCGTATACGCCGCGGTCGCCTCCGTCCTGCAGCCACGAATGCCAGACGACGCAGAAATTTCCTGCGCTGTCGAGAGCGACGTCGGGATAATTCTGCGACTGCGCGGTCGTCGTGTTCACCCTAAATTCCGCTCCGACCTTCGCGCCCGATGCGTCGAACACCTGTGCGAAGACGTCGAACCCTGAGGCGACATCGGTGACGGACGCCCAGACGACCACTGAGCGACCCGACGCGTTCATGTCCACCGAGGGACGGTACTGCGTATTCACCGTCGTCGTGTTCACGCGGAATTCGGAGCCGGACTTCCTGTCGAGCGCATCGAACCGCTGGGCGTAGATCCCTTCGGCTCCGCCGTCCTGGCCAAGCGAGGTCCACACGACGACATAGTTGCCGAGCGCATCGCGGGCGGCGATGGGTTCGCGCTGATCGAGCGGCGTGGAGGTATTGACCAGAAATTCGCTTTCCATCGTCTTTTGCGAATGGAGACGGCACGGAAGGAGCACCATGAGAAGCGTGAGAAGGAGCGCGGTCGTTTTCATAAGCTGCATGTCCTGATAAGGAGTTACTTCATTTGAAAATCGAGGAGCGGGTACGAGGCGCCTGCGGGATAATCGTAATGCCACCATTCGGCATCGTACGCGGCGAATCCGCCGACATTCACCATGACGCTTTTAAAGTACTGCCGGTTCTGAAGCACCTTCGCGGAGAGGTTTGTGTATGAATGCGCGGCCTCGTTCCCGAAAAAATCGAAGTCCGTGCCCATGTCCCATGCGGCGCCGGTCGAGGCGTCGACGATCGTAAGGTCGACGGCGCTGCCGCGGTTGTGTTTCGAGCCGCTTGCGGGGTCGGCGACGTACACGGGATTCGGCAGGATCTCGAACATGAGATATTGAATCGCGCGCGGCCGGTACCCGTCGAAGATCATGAGCGAGAGCCCCGCCCTGCGAAGCGAATCCTGCACGGCCATGAGTCCCTTCACCGCGCCGAGCGAGAGATAGCAGACGTTCGTCGAGAAGAGTTTCTGGTGCGTGAAATTATTCGCCGTCGCGTAGCGCAAATCGAGGCGGACGTCGGGGATCAGTTCCCTGACCTCGACGAGCTCGTCGTTGCCTGTCTGTGCCATCAGCGGAACGGAGAAGAGGAAAAAAAGCAGAGCCAGTCGTTTCATGGGAGCCTCGGTACACGTCGTCGGTTACAGTTATTGCGCCATCATCGATGGCACGATATTATACAAAAAATCATATGTATTTCCATTCAACGCCACCATGCCGAACCATCCCCGGTCGTCCCACAGCGTCGCGGACATTTTTTTCGCCGATGTTGCAAGACGCATCGTGCGGTAGTATTCGCGGACGACGTCCGAATTGCGTTCGCCGGCGTTCGCATCGCGGCCGACGCCGAACTCGCCGTAGTTGACGGGCACGCCGAGCAGGGCAGCGTGCGCGGTCACAGAGTTCACCGCATTCGTTATGGACGCGCTTCCGGGCCATGCTGAATTCCTACCGGTCTGGCCGCAGAAGGACCATGGGTCGTACGTGTGGACCTGAATCGCAAGATACGTGTCGGCACCTCCGCCGGGGAGCGACGCCTTGGTGGGATAGACCTCGTCGAACTGTCCCTGGTTCCCCTGTCCGTTCGGCGCGACCATAATGATGCGCGTGCTGTTTTTGCCGCCGGCCTCGCGGATCGCCTTGTAGCCGACATAGTTGATCTTCCGTGTGAACGACAGGGCCTGCGGATCGTTCGCCGTGGGACCGCCGTTCCAATCGCCGAAGGCTCCCTCGGGCTCGTTCAGGATCTCGAAGATGAGGTGATCGGAAAAGTCCTTGAAGTGATCGGCGATCCCCCGCCACAGGTTCGTGAACACGGTATCGGCAGCGGCCGATCCGTCGTAATTATCCTTGAGCCAGTGTTCGTGATGCGTGTTGACGACCACATACATGTTCTTGTCGAGCGCATACTGGATGACCGCCTTCAGCTGGAGGAAACGGGTGTGGTAAAAATTGACGACGCCGTTTGAGTTGGCAAGATTGCTGCCGTTCACGCCCTGCCCCCACGTGACGGGAATGCGGACGTGACGCATCCCGGCGGCATAATAGAGGTCGATGATGGGCTTGATGTTTTCGGGCGCGGTGGAGTGCTGTCCGACGTCGAAGGTGTTCCCCAGGTTGAATCCGGTTCCCATTGCCTCGATCACTGCCGCCGCTGTCGGGGCCGCTGTCGGCGGTGTTTCATTCTCGGGAGTGTTGACTTTGTCTGCGGAACACGACATGAGACCGACCATCATCATGATGATGATGGCCGAAACGATGATGCGATGAATATATGGTGTCATGATAATTACAGAGTGTGCGAAAAAAATGAAGCCGGTTGTAACAGTACCGTTCACGTAAAATACACTTTATTCCCGAAAGTTACTTCCCCGAAAGCAGATAGCTGATCTTCACCATAAAGATATTGTCTGGAGGAACGAGGAATGTCCGCTCCCATTCATCCGTAAATGTACGCCGATACCCGCCGCCTTCTTCTAACCTTCGGGAATGCGACCAGACGGCGAACAATGTGCTGCCGGGCATGTACTCCCAGCGCAGGACGACATTCGACTGGAGTGAGGTCTCAATGAAATCCGCCTGCCCCGAATACTTGAACGGAAGAAGGACCGATGACCGTTCGAGATATCGGAAATCGTCGTATCGCCCTTTCGCGAAGAAAAACTGCCCGTATGCCTGCAGCGTGAGATCATGCGTGAAGACGAGAGAGCCGCGAAGGGTCAATTCGAGTTCGCTGATGTCGCGGCTGCCGAACACGCTGCGGTCGACGCCGTTCCGGTCGGCTGCGATGTCGGCCCAGGCGGTCTCGTTTGTCGTGCGGGCGGCAGCGATAGAGAGTTCGACTTCCGCCGTTGATGAAGGCCGCAGGAGCACTTCGACGCCCCCTTCCCACGTGAGCCGCCCGTTGTCGTCGCGGATATGCTTGATCGCTGCTTCGCCGACGATATCCGCCCTGTCGTCCGTTTCCGCGCTGAGGTTGAACTGGTACCGGAGCGGGGTCGCGAACAATCCGAAGCCGCGCGATTCGCGGTCGTCGGAGGCCGGCAGGCTGTATGAACATTGGAACAGTGTCGAGTAATAGTTCAAGAGCATGCCCGAGAGGCTGACCGTGCCGCTGCGGGCGAGCGTCGCCCTGTCGAAATTCCAGCGAAGGTGGTGGCTGTAGTTGACGGCGTATGAACGCAGCAGTTCTCCGGGGTCGTCCTCTTTGAATTTCAGATTACCGAAGAATCCATAATCGTTCGGCCGTCTGAAGTATCCCATATCATTGATGTAATATTTTTTGGACGTGAAATCCGCGCTCGCGTTATAGAGCCAATGCTCTCCGCCGTTCTTTCCCAGATACAGCTTTCCCGCGCTTCCGTCCTTTTTCGCGAACGACAACGGATCCGTCGTCATCGAGCCGGCAAGGAATCCGCTCACAACATATTCGAGATCGTTGAAGGACAGGGACCAGTCGGCGCCCGTCGTGAACGCGGGCATTCTTCCGCGGCGTGCGACGCCCGTGGCGATCATGCCGACAGTGGAGTTCTCCCGGAAATCCTGTTTCAGGCGGACAACCGTATAGCTTGCGGACGGTTCCGCCGGATCGGTGTACTCAGCGCCCGAGGTGTCGCGGTACGAGAACGATTCGCGCTGCGTCACCGCCTCAAGCACGCCGATGGCAAGACCGCCGTTCGTTTTTCCGGTAATCTTCGCCGCGCCGATGATCGATGCGGTGCCGGGGTGATCGGTGACAAGATTGCCATCGGGAGGGGCGACGTGAATGGCGCTGCCGATGCGCCGGGAATAGAACAGTCCCGGTCCCGTCTCGCCGCCGAACGTCGTGAAATTAAAGATCTGCGTCCCCTCGACGAAGAACGGGCGTTTCTCTGGATAGTACGTTTCGTACGTCGAGAGATTGAGGACGGCCGGGTCGGCCTCGACCTGGCCGAAGTCGGGATTGATCGTGACATCGGCTGTGAAATTGGACGAGAGACCGTATTTAATGTCGGCGCCGACGTTGGGGTGCAGCGCCCGCGTGCGCGCGCGCCAGTTGTTCTGCGGAAGGAATTCCGCGCTCACGCGTGTGTACGGAAGCACTTCGAACGGGAGCCTGGAGCGGATGCCGGTGAGGCCGGTGAGATGTCCGTAGCGTGAAATGATGCCGTTCTCTTTCTTGGACACATACGCCCAATAATCGCGTTCGTTGACCCTCGGTATTGTCCGTATGATGTTCATTCCCCATGTCGTATCGTCGTCGTTGAACCGGAGGACGCGGAACGGGATTTTAATTTCGGCGGACCAGCCGTTGGGAAGCACTTGCGTCCTCGCATCCCACACCGGATCCCATGAGGCGTCCTCCTTGTTCCCGTCGTCGTACTGGAGGATGTCCGTCTTCACACCCGCGCCGTTGACGGTGAATTCGGTGCACGTAAGGTGGTCGTGAAATGAATCGAACCGGAATGAGATGTAATCGGACTTCACCTCGTCGTCGCGACGTGCAAGGCGGCCGACGATCTTCGACGGCTCGTCGTCATACATCATGCAATGGATATAGAGCGCCTCGTCGTCGTAGAGGATCTTGATCTCGGTGCGGTGTGTCGGCTGCAGTCCCTGCAGCGGTTCGCGCTGGATGAAATCGGAGAACGGTTCGGCGCCCCTCCAGGCGTCGTCGCGATCGAATCCGTCGATGACGAATGTGCCGGAGGTTCGGGCAGCCTTTTGAAATTTATCGAGGGAGCCGGAGTATGAAAGAGAAGCGGCGAAGAGTACGAGGACGAGCAGGCACCTCCGGATCATAGAAGATGCCCTTCGCTCACGAGGACGGACTCTCCGCCGATCCATGCATTGACGACGACGCCGTCTATTTTTTGGGTGCGCGCATCGAGCACGCTCGGCCGTCCCATTTCGACGCCCTGGGCGATGCGCCATGAGAAGCCGCCGCTCTGCGCTGCGTCATTGTGCGTGAGCAGCGCGACGAGCGCGCAATTCGCACTTCCGGTGGCGGGATCCTCGGGGATGCCGTCCGTGGGCGAGAACATTCTCGCACGGATATCGAATGTGTCGGGATCGCCTGCCGCTGCATCGCGCGGTTTCGTGGCACCGGCGATCGGTGCGCCCGCCGCAGCGGCACCTGCCGTCACCGCACCCTGCCTCGTATAGAGGTGAACGTACGGCGTGTCGATACCGGCTGTGAGCAGCGCTTCGAATGCGGCGATGTTGGGGCGCGCGCGTTCGAGGGCGTTGCGATCGCGGCATTCGACGAACAGGAACGGAAGGCCCACGGAGGCGACGCACGGTGCGTGCGTAGAGGTGACAATGTCGGCCGGGGCGAGTGAGACGGCCGAGGCCGCCAGTTCGGTCGAGACTGTTGCGCCGAGCGAGAGGCGTTCGGGCGCGGTGAGTTCGCACCAGATGCCTCCCCCTGCCCGCTTGTGAATGGAGACGGGAACGAGTCCAGCTTCTTCCTCGAAGCCCACGGTGATCTCCGTATCGAACTCGCCGAAGCGCCCTGCTGCGGCCAGGACGAACGCTGTCCCGATATTGGGATGGCCCGCGAACGGCACCTCGCTCATGGGCGTGAAGATGCGGACCCTGCACGTGCCTCCCTTTTCTGGAGGCAGCACGAATGTGGTCTCGGAGAAATTGAACTCACGGGCGATCTGCTGCATCTGCACGTCGCTCAGACCGTCCGCCTCGGGCAGGACGGCGAGCTGGTTCCCGCCGAAACGGCGATCGGTAAATACATCGCATGTGAAATATTTGAGGCGCATGGTGAAATTTCCAAAATTTGATGTAATTATTGTCCGGGCAGCCTGCGGAAAAATCGCTGTTGAAGCAGCGTTCCGACATCACGCCTTCCATCCAGAATGCAATGCACATATACAGACCGGGCCTCGATGGAATACATGATCCGGTGGGTTCCTGAGTGTATCTCCTTGAATTCCGTGACGCCGATATCGAAGAGCTCCGGAGGGACATGGCCGCGCATCGGTGTTGTTGCCAATGTCCGGCAGCTGGCCTGAAGCGATGCGATGAGGGCTTTGGCGTGATCTATGGATCGGTCCTCCGCGGCGGCCGCAAAGATCTCGTAGAGATCATCCTCGGCATCGATGTCGAGGATGACCTTATATTTTTTCATCACTGTAGGCTTTCATACGGGCGTCGAGACTTGCGAACGCTTCGTCCATCGTCTTCACATTCCCGCGCCGGATATTCTCCTTGCTGCGTGTGAGGAGTTTCAGGAGTGCGAGCGTGTGCTGCATGCGCTCATAGGATCGTATGTCCTGCACGACGACCTTTGCCTCGCCGTTATGCGTGACGATCATCGGTTCTCGTGTTTCCATTATGTCGCGGATCACCTCGGACGCATGCGCTTTTAAGTAGCTGATGGGTCTGACGGATGTACTGAGTTTCATTGTGGCCTCGCTGTGTATGACTACAATATAGACGTTATTCCGGTCTCCGTCAAGCGGGCGGACGCTTTCATTTCCCCGGAATATTTGTATCTTTTATCATACTGATTTTATCAACGAGAAATGATGTCTATGATCTGGGACAAGCGGTGGTTTCAATTTTCGGTCATGCTCCTGCTGGCGTTCATCTGGGGCAGCTCGTTCATCCTCATGAAGCTCGGGCTGAAGAGTTTCAGCAACGATCAGGCCGGCGCGCTCCGGATCATCCTGGCCTCCCTCGCCCTCCTGCCGATCTCGCTGCGGCAGCTCAAACATCTGGAGCGGAAGGACGTGAAGAGCCTGCTCATCGCCGGATTCATCGGGAGTTTCTTCCCGGCGTTCCTGTTCATGAAGGCCGAAACGAGGATCGACAGCGCCCTTGCAGGCATGCTCAACTCGCTGACGCCCGTGTTCACGCTCCTTGTCGGCTTTCTTTTTCATAAGACACCATTCAGGAGGATGCAGGGGGCGGGACTCGTCCTGGGACTCGCAGGCGCGGCGGGACTGATGCTGGCCGGTGACGGGATCGATCTGGGGAATTTCAACGGGTATGCGCTCTACATCGTGCTGGCGACGTGCTTCTATGCGATCAGCATCAACGAGATCAAGGCGAAGCTGCCGCACCTCACAGGCGTGCAGGTGACCTCGCTGTCGTTCCTGTTCATCGGACCGGTGGCACTCGTGTATCTGCTCACCACCGACCTCGGCGCCGCGGCCGCGACGCCGGACTGGCCGCTGCATCTCCTGGCGTTGGCGACGCTTGCAATCGTGGGCACGGCGCTCGCCATGCTGATGATGAACACGCTGATCCGCCACTCGACGGCGGTGGCGGCATCGTCGGTCACGTACATCATCCCCATCTTCGCCATCATGTGGGGCGTGCTCGACCACGAGATGATCACGCCCATACACATGATCTGCATGGCGTTGATCTTGTCGGGCGTCTATCTCATCAACAGGAAGTGATCATCTTGCATATTCCAAAATTGTTTGCGATACTACGGCAGACAGATATCCGAACACGTATACACCACATCGCCCTTTTCAAGGAGACAGTCATGCCCCGCCGCATTAGTACGATCGTGATCTTCGCAGCACTGTTCCTCGGTACAGCCGTGGGACAGAACTCCGTTCCCTACACGAGGGACGATGTATCCGCGCTCAAGAAAAAATTCGTCGCCGCGCTCGACGCTGTCGGCCAGCCCCCGGCCGGCTATGCGAAGGAGGACGAGAATTTCAGCCTCCCCACCGATGCGAGCAAGAACCAGGAGAGCGGGCTCTTCTATCCCGCGTACGGCAGTGCCAGCCGCACGTTCGGGGCGGGCAAGTCGGCCGAGAAGTCGCAGAAGGAATTCGAAAAGGATTACCAGAAGCGGATCGCCGAGGCGCAGGCGAAGGGCGATTACCAGGCGATCGCCAAGATCTCGCAGGAGATACAGCAGAAATCCGGCGAGATGCAGCTCAAAGCGATCGAGGGAAAGAAGGTCCCGATCGAAATCCAGATGACCATCAATTCCTCAGGCGGCGAACCGATCGATCCGGACGGTGTGCTGTTCGAGAAGGCGGGGATCATTGCGCTGAAGGAGAAAGGCGACGACGAGAAAAGCAGGGTCCGCATTTTCTTCGATCCCGTCTCGCTGAAGGACACGAAGCAGCTGTCCAAGGTCGACATGAAGATGCCCGAGAAGGGCGTGGGTTCGAAGACCGCCATCTACAACATCACGATGGAGTTCTCGGGGCCGACGGCGGAGATCGAAGCCTGGGCGAAGAAGATCGACGGCGGCAAGGTGCTGTCG
>JAVBYH010000347.1 GCA_030824175.1 Bacteroidota bacterium
CCGATCCCGATGCGGCCGTCTACTGGCTCGCGCGCATGCTCGACGGGGGGGAGGATCCGAAATTCATCGCGCGCCGCATGATCATCCTCGCCTCCGAGGATGTCGGCAACGCAGATCCCGTCGGTCTCATGATCGCCACGGATGGATTCACCGCCGTCAATTACGTGGGCATGCCCGAGGCGAGGATCATCCTCTCGAACGTGGCGACGTACCTCGCCTCTGCGCCGAAGAGCAACGCGTCGTATCTGGCGATCGACGCGGCGCTCGAGGATGTGCGCCGGCTGCCGAACCTGCCGGTGCCCATCCATCTGCGCAATGCGCCCACCAAGCTCATGAAAGAGCTCGGCTACGGGGAGAAATACAAGTACGCGCACGACTTCCCGAACAATTTTGTGGACCAGCAATACCTGCCCGATGCGCTGAAGCAGAAGACATACTACAACCCAACGGAGAACGGGCGCGAGAAGTCGATACGCGAACGCCTCGAATTCCTGTGGAAGAAACGGAAACCATAATCGCGCCGCTCCGCTTGCGCGGAGCGCGCTTCGATACAGAAGAGGATATGCAATGCGTGAAAAGCTTGTCGTTGGAGTGGACCTCGGAGGAACAACAGTAAAAACCGGACTGATCACATCCTCCGGAGTCATCCTTGCTGAACGGCGTCTGCCGACGCTCGGCGACGAGGGGCCGGAAGCCGTGATGGGTCAGGTGCGGAAATCGATCGAAGGCGTCCTCGCAAGCGCAAAGGGCAAAGCGGTGCGCGGCATCGGCATCGGTTCGCCGGGCCTCGTGGAAAAGAACGGCATCGTGAAGGCCCCGCCCAATTTCAAGGGCTGGACCTCCGTGCCGATGGCCGACGAGATCCAGGCCGCGTTCGACATTCACACGGAAGTCGACAACGACGCGAACACCGCGGCGATCGCCGAGGCGAAGTTCGGCGCGGGCCGGGCATTCCCGAATTTTCTCTTCGTCATCTGGGGCACGGGTATCGGCGGCGGCATCATCATGAACGGCCAGATCTACCGCGGGCCTTCGGGCGGCGCGGGCGAGATCGGCCACGTCTCCATCGACTACAAGGGCCCCCTGTGCAAATGCGGCACCGCCGGATGCATCGAGACGTATGTGGGCCAGCGCTACCTCTCGGCGCGAGCGGTCGAAATCCTCAAGCAGCATCCTGAATCGAAGATCCACGCGCTTGTGGGGGGCGACCTCTCGAAAGTGGAGCCCCTCTATATCAGCCAGGCCGCCCACGACGGCGACCGGGTGGCGCTCGACATTTTCACCGAGGCCGGCACGCTCCTGGGCGTGGCGCTCGGCGGCGTCATGAACACGCTGGACTACCGTGTGAGCATCATCGGCGGCGGCATCTCGGCCGCGGGCCAGTTCGTCTTCGACGCCATCACCGCCTCTGTGAAGGCCAATGTGATGTCGCCGATGCGCGACGAGATCATCGTGATCCCCGCACAGCTCGGCAATACCGCCGGCATGCTCGGCGCCGCCGGCCTCGTCCTGTAATTGTGACGAGAATTTTTTTTTTTGTAGGGCGAGCTGTTAGCTCGCCCTGTGATACGGCAGTACGAAATTCAACCGGGGCGAGCTAACAGCTCGCCCTACACGCTCCAATTGTACAGTACGAGTATTTTCACAGCAGGGGCGTATTCAATACGCCCCTACACGAGCACCGCATCTTCCTTGATGGAACACCGTCATTCGTAAACATCGCACATATCTCCGGTACCCGTATCGCGCCATCGTCATCGGCGCGTGTGCGTGGATATTCTGTGTGTGTAGGGCGCAGGCGCAAACGGCCGATACAACATCGGCGCTGCCGACGGCGGATACCACCGCGGCGCCCGCCGACTCCGCACTGGCGCCCTCGAGCGGCATCGACTCGTCCGTGGCATACACCGCCGCGGACTCCATCGTGTTCTCGTACCCGACCCGCGTCATGAAGATGTTCGGCAAATGCGACGTGACGTACAAAACGATGGGATTGAAATCCGAACGCATCGACGTGCAGTGGACGGAGAACCGGCTCGAGGCGTACGGCGTGATCGACTCGGCGAAGGCCGGCGACCCCGATTCGATCAAGCAGCGCTACACCGGCATGCCGGTGATGGTGGACGGTTCGGAGAAGTACGAGGGATTCCGCATCGCGTACAATTTCAAGACGCAGAAGGGGCGCATCACGCTCGGCGAAACGGCCAAGGAGGCGGGCTACTATTACGGGTCGCACATCAAGAAGGTGGAACCGGACCTGCTCTTCATCTCCGACGGCCGGTTCACCACGTGCAGTAACGGACACCCGCATTATTTTTTCCTCAGTCCCGAGATGCGCGTCACTGTGAAGGACAAGATCGTCGCGCGCCCGATCTATCTCTATATCGCGGACGTGCCCCTCTTTGCGCTGCCGTTCGGCGTGTTTCCGAGCCAGGGCGGCCGCCGCTCAGGCATTATCGCCCCCGCGTACGGCGACGACGGCACCTACGGCCGCTACATTTCGCACCTCGGCTATTATTTCGCGCTGAGCGACTATTACGATCTCGCCCTCTCGGGCGACTGGTACACGAGCGGCACGTGGCGCGCACGCTCCCGCGCCCGCTACAACAAGCGGTACGATTTTACCGGCGAGCTCAATGTCGAATACTCGCGCTCGATGACCGGCGAGGCCGTGGATTACGACAGGACGGACGATGAAAATTATCGCGCCACAATCCGCCACGCACAAAACTTCAACCCCACGACGCAGTTGAATGTCGACTTCACATTCGCCAGCGCCAACTCGTACAAGGTCACGAACGATATCTCGCGTCGGCTCCAGCAGGAGATCTATTCGAACGCCACGTTCACGAAGTCGTGGGAGGGCACGAACAATATGCTGAGCATCAACGTGCAGCGGCGTCAGGACCTCACGAACGGCACGGTGGATGCCGTGCTGCCGGTGATCACGTTCTCGAACTCGCAGATCTATCCGTTCCGTTCGGAGAAACGTTCGCGCGGCATGTCGCTCGGCGGCGACGCGTCGAAGTACTCATGGCTCGAAATGATCGGCATCTCGTACAACGCCACGGCCGAACACCTCGAGAAAAAGACATGGGACGCGGATAAGCTGGACTTTCTGCGGTACAGCCGTAGCGGCGTGAACCACGCGCTCGGATTCTCCATCGCTCCGAAGGCGGGATACTTTACGGTGCAGCCAACGTTCTCGTACCAGGAGCGCTGGTACGACAAGAGCACGACGTTCACCGGCTTCGATACGGCGAAGCGGGCGACCTTCGGCGACGCGAAGGGCTTCGGGGCCGTGCGCACATTCTACACGGGCGTGTCGATATCAACGAAACTCTACGGCATGATGCGCTCGCCGATACCGGGACTCGCGGGCTTCAGGCACACGGTGACGCCTGCCATCTCGTACGTCTACACGCCCGACTTCTCGAAGCCGTTCTGGAACTACTACGGCCGCTACACGGACGCGAACGGCGTCGAAAAGACGTACAGCCGCTATGAGAACGAGGTCTTCGGCGGCGCCTCCGAGGGCGAATCGCAGTCCATCAACCTGAGCATCGGCAACCTCTTCGAAACGAAGACCGTCGCGAAGGACACGACGGAGAAGGAGAAGAAGTTCCAGATCCTCAACGTCGGGGCGTCACTCGGCTATAACTTTGCGGCGCAGGCGCACCGTCTCTCGGACCTGACGCTCAGTTATCGGACGAGCATCGGCGAGTACCTTAGTCTCAGCGGCGGCAGCACCTACAGCTTCTACATGTACCAGAAGAACATCCGACGCGTCAACCGCTTCCTCATCAGCAACAATCGGGGACTCGCGCAGCTCACGAATTTCTACGTCACCCTTTCCACGTCGCTCCGCGGCGAGCAGAAGCGCGCGGAGACGGAGGAGCAGAAGAGCGACTCTGTGCGCGTCGAGGAAAAGCGGCGCTCCCTTCAGAGCGGCTACCACACCGTGTACGACGATGACATACCGGATTTCTCCATACCCTGGAACCTGGCCGCGACGTTCACATTCTCGCAGTCGCAGGACAATCCCGATGAGGTCATCCGCTCTGCCAACCTCGGCCTCAACGGCGGCTTCAACCTGACGGAGAACTGGCGCTTCACCGCGAGCACGAGCTACGACGTCGTGTCCAAACGGTTCGCCGCGCCGAGCATCAACATCTACCGCGACCTCCACTGCTGGGAGATGAATTTCAGCTGGCAGCCCCTTGGACCGTATGCGGGCTACAGGTTCGAAATACGTGTGAAAGCCCCGCAGCTGCAGGACATCAAGCTCACGAAGCAGTCGAACGCCTCCGGGTATTACTAGTCCGTAGTGCCGCGCGTGAAACGATTCGCCGTCCGCCGGCGTTGAAGCATGTATAGACCATTTTCCACGTCACCGTCTTTCCAACACATGCCCAACAGACTCTCGACAGAAAAATCTCCGTACCTCCTCCAGCACGCCGACAATCCAGTGGACTGGCATCCGTGGGGCGAAGCGGCATTTAAACAAGCGAGGGAGGAAAACAAGCCCATCTTCCTCTCGATCGGCTACTCCACATGCCACTGGTGCCACGTGATGGAACGCGAGTCGTTCGAGAATGCGCAGACCGCCGCACTTTTAAATGCATCGTTCGTCTCTATTAAAGTGGACAGGGAGGAGCGGCCGGACATCGACCGCGTCTATATGGCGGCGGTGCAGACGATGACGGGAAGCGGAGGGTGGCCGATGAGCGTGTTCCTGACACCGGACCTCAAGCCGTTCTATGGAGGCACGTACTTTCCGCCGGCGGACATGTACGGCCGGCCGGGTTTCCCGACGGTGCTTGCGCGGATCCGGCAGTTCTGGGACGAGGAGCGCGACAAACTGGAAGAATCGGGCGAGCGGCTCCTCGAGGCGCTCCGCGAGCGGCATGACGAACCGGAGGACCGGCTCGATCCGCAGGAGTCCCTGCTTCGCACGGCATACGAGACGATCCGTGCAAGCTACGACGCGGAGAATGCCGGCTTCGGGCGCGGGCCGAAATTTCCCCGGCCCGTCGTGTTCACGTTCCTCTTCAGGTATTACAGGCGCACGGGCGATCCGGAGGCGCTCCGCATTGCGCTCACGACGCTCATGGCGATGGCGAGCGGTGGGATGTACGATCACCTCGGCGGCGGCTTTCACCGCTACTCGGTGGATGCAGGGTGGCGCGTGCCGCATTTCGAGAAGATGCTCTACGATCAGGCGCAGCTGCTCAGGGCGTACACTGATGCGTTCGAGATCACGCGCGATGAGTTCTTCGCCGTCGTCGCGCGCGAGACCGCGGACTACGTGCTGCGGGAGATGACCGACGCACGCGGCGGGTTCTATTCCGCCGAGGACGCGGACAGCCTCGAATCAGGCGCGCAGCCCGATGCTGCGCCGGGTACGACACGCGCGCACGAATCACGCGAAGGCGCGTTCTACGTGTGGACATACAGTGAGATAGGCGAGCTCCTCACGGAGGACGAGGCGCGCGTGTTCCGTCTGTACTATTCCGTGGAGGAGCGGGGGAACGTGGCGTCCGATCCGCACGGCGAATTCACGGGGAAGAACATTCTCTTCGCCCCGCACACGATCGATGCCGTTGCGGCCCGCTGCGCACTGAGTGCAGACGATGCCGCCGCGCTGCTCTCTTCGGCGAAGACAACGTTGCTGGCCGCGCGCGCCGTCCGTCCGCGCCCGCTCCTCGACGACAAGATCATCACGGCGTGGAACGGCATGATGATCGCCGCGCTCGCACGGGCGTCCGTCGTGCTCGCGGAGGATCGCTACCTTGCGGCCGCGCTGAAGGCTGCGGACTTCGTCGTCACGGCGCTCTACGACACCGAACGGAAGACGCTCGCCCGCCGCTATCGCGACGGCGAGGCATCGAACGAGGCGCACCTCGACGATTACGCGTGCGCCGCGGACGGGATGCTCGAGCTCCATGCCGCGACATCGGACTCGCGATGGCTCGACGTTGCCGCAGCGCTTACGGGTGCTCAGGAGGCGCTCTTTTGGGATGCGGCTGCAGGCGGATTCTACGAAACGTCGGGAAAGGACCCGTCCGTCCTCGTGCGCATGAAGGAGATGTACGACGGCGCCGAGCCGGCGGGCAATTCCGTGGCGGCGATGAATCTCATACGGCTCTCGCGCGTCTCGGGCACCGTCCGCTATCAGTCGACGGCGCGCTCGACGCTCCGTGCCCTCTGCTCGAAGGTGCGGCATGTCCCGCACATGATGCCGCTGCTCATGAGTGCCGTCGACCTGTGGCTCTCCGTTCCCGATGAGGCGTGCACCGACGGAGCATGCGGAATATCCCCCGCAGCGCCGTAGAACAAGGGAAAATGAACAGACATCGGGGAAAATAATTTTTTTTTGCCGCGCCCCCCGAAAAAGTATTTGCTTTTATTTGAAATTTTACAGAAATTGGTACTTGCAAGCTCTGGTATGTACGATACTGCACGGATAGTTACCGATTCGGCTGTCTAAAACGGCGAAATCGATCCTTTCACTAGTAAGGAGACCACGGGATGAAAATAAAAATGGAGATGAAAGGTGAAATAGCGATCGTCGAGCCGAAGGGATCGCTTGTCGGAGGCGAGGAAACAGATGAACTGCGTTCGGCTGTTGCCCAGCTTCTTGAAAAAGGAAACACGAAACTGATCGTGGATCTCGGCGGGGTCGATTATATGAACTCGACAGCGATCGGCGCCCTTGTTTCCGCGCATACGTCGTATGCAAACCGTTCAGGGAATATCATTCTCTGCAACGTGAATAAAAAAATTACAAATATCTTCGTCGTGACGAAGCTTTCGAGGATCTTCCAAATAGAGGAAAATCCGGCGGAAGCCGAACTCGCGTTGACGAAATAAAAAAAATAATCGTTAATTTTTTTGTTTTTTTATCCATTCTATATTTTACAAGGAGCAGTTATATGAAACAGGGTATTTTCAACACCATGGTCTTTGTGATCGCATTCGCCATCGGTTTCGCAGTGTACTACGGGGTGTTCGGCACGGCGCCCAAAGAAAGCATCCTTCACGATTTGTATTCGGGCGGCCCGCTTATCGCCTGCTTGATGGCTTTATCCATCATGGTGTTGACATATGTCGTGGAACGTCTGCTCTCGCTTCGCAAAGCACAGGGCAAGGCTGCCCTTCCGAAATTCCTCACAGTGCTCGTGAAGCACGTCAACGACGGCGACATCACGAAGGCCGTTGCCGCCTGCGACGCTCAGCGCGGTTCGCTTGCAAACATCGTTCGTTCGGGTCTTGCCCGGTTCAACGAAATGCGGACGGAAAAAGGATTGGACAAGAAGGACAAGATGGCCGAAGTGAAGCGCGTCATCGAAGAAGCCACAATGCTTGAAATGCCGATCCTCGAGAAGAACCTCATCGCCCTGTCGACGATCGCCTCGATCGCCACCATGGTGGGTCTGCTCGGCACGGTTATCGGTATGATTCGTTCGTTCGCAGCCCTTGCAAAAGCCGGTTCGGCCGATGCGGTCGGTCTCTCGCGCGGTATCTCCGAAGCCCTCTTCAACACGGCCGGTGGGATCGCCATCGCCATCGTCGCCATCGTTGCGTATAACTTCTTCACGACGAAGATCGACGGCATGACATACATGATCGACGAAGCAAGCAAGGATATCCTTGAAAACCTGCAAACCAAAGCCGAATAATCTAAGGTCAAGAGAGTCTTATGTCTAAAAAACGAGTTGGTGTTAAACAGGATATGACGCCGATGGTGGACATCGGGTTCCTGCTGTTGACATTCTTCATGTTGACGACGCAGTTCAAACCCGAGGACGCTGTCGAGGTTCAGTTGCCCGAATCTCATTCGGTGTTCAAACTCCCCGATGCGGATGTCATCACGATATCGATCGGCAAGGATGGCAAAACATTTCTCGGTTTCGATTCACAGATCATGCGCTCGAACATTTTCGGCGATGAGAACAGGCTTCGTGCCGGCATGGAAGTCAAGCCGGATATCGACAACCTGGGACAATTGCTGATCAAGGCCAGAACGATGAACCCGAAATTGAGAACAGTGATCAAAGCAGACAAGGACACGGAATACGATGTCGTGGAACGCGTGATGAGCCTTCTTCAGAAGGTCAACATCACACGCTTCAATCTTGTCACGAATCAGGCAAAATAATTGAAGAAGGATATAAATCATGGCTGATGTAGATCTGTCGCAATCGCGCGGAAAACAAAAGCATTCGAAGAAAAAACGGCGTCGTATCGGCGTTAAGAACGATATGACCCCCATGGTGGACATCGCCTTCCTGTTGTTGACATTTTTCATGTTGACGACGACGATGGCGAAGCCCCAGACCATGGAGATCAACCTGCCCCCGGGCGATGCAAACGTTGAGGTCGCGGAATCGAATCTTTTAACGCTGCGCGTCGTACCCGCGGACAAGGACACGATATCGATTTATTACAATATCGGCGTCGACAAACCGGTGAAAATCGAAGGCAGTCGTTCGAAATCCATTCGCGCGCTGGGCAAGTTATTGCATGAAAACAATAAGGCCAATCCCAAGCTCATCACGTTGCTGAAAATCGACAAGAAGGCGAAGTATGTGGATATGGTCAACATCATGGACGAAATGAACCTCGCCGATATAACGCGTTTCAGCTTGGCGCCGATGAACGACATCGACAAAAAAATTCTCGAAAAAATTTAGCACATATCATAGTTGAGTTAAGGAGTTTATCATTATGGCAGGCGCAACAGCAAATGTTAGCGGGCCGTACGGGGTTCTGGAGTTACGCAAGCTCTATCCGAAAAATGTTGTGCGTGCTCTTATTATCGCCACGCTCGTACATTTGGCGGCGATTTCATCCTACTATGTTGCTCAGTGGCTGAAATCGGAAGACGAACCCATTTATTCGGCACGCGTAGTCTTGAAGTATTCGGACCTTGGTCCGCCTCCGTCCCTCTCGAGCTCGGCAGCGGCCCCTTCGGTGTCCGTGGCCGGCCCGTCGGCGAAGCCCACAGTCGGTACGCCTGTTCCGGTGCCGGATGCTGAGATCAGCCCCGAGGCGACGATCGCGACACAGACGGAAATGGCCCAGGTCTCCGGCGCAGGCGAAAATGTCGGCGCAGGCACTGGCGCTCCCGAGATCACGAACGACATGGTCATCGAAGACGACGGTCCGCCGCCGGATTTCGTGCCGGTCGAGAAACAGCCGGTTCCGATCAAGAATCCTCCCCCGGCGTATCCCGAGATCGCCCGGCGTGCCGGCGTTGAAGGAACCGTGTGGGTGAAGATCTGGGTCGACAAGGAAGGCAAGGCGAAGAAGGCGCAGGTCATCAAGTCCGACGCCGAATTGTTCAACCAGAATGCGATCGACGCCGCCCTGCAGTGGCAGTTCACACCCGCCGTCATGAACAACGGTCCGGTCGCTGTCTGGGTGTCGATTCCCTTCAAATTCAAGTTGAATCAGGCCCGATAATCCTCCATATGGATCCAGCCAGGTTCGGTATCTATTTCGGTTATGCCATGGCAGCATTTTTTTGCTGCCTTGGCATTACTGTTCTATACGGAGGCCTTCCCGGATACTTCGTGATCCCTCCGTCGGAGTACCGCACATTGGGCGGTATCGTATTGATGTTGTATTCCGTGTTCCGCTTCATCATCACACGCACCAAGGCAAAGCAGACTAATGAGGATCGCTCCGCGAATCTATAATACACTCGTATTGTGTCTGGCAGTTGCGAGCATCTGGTGGAACGGTTGTTCACCCGGGAGCGAAGGATCGCCCACAAGCGGAAGGGCCCCCATCTATGTGTCGGAGGATCTCTATCCGGTCATGGAGGCGGAGGTCCAGGCCTTCCAGAAGCAGTATGAATCCGCCAGCATCGACATCCTCACGGCATCGCCGCGCGAAGCCATCGCGCATCTCGTCAACGACAGCGTGAAACTCGTCGTCGTCTCCCGGCCGCCCACCGCAGAAGAGTGGGCCGTCATGGCCAAAAATTCTATCTCTATCGACTCCGTTCTCGTCGCCTACGACGGTGTAGCAGTTATTGCAAACGCTGCGAACCGCATGCCCTCCATCACCGTCGAGCTGCTCTCCGCGCTTGCGTCGGGAAAGAAACCGTCGCTCAGGAGCGTCGGGGGCACCGCCGCCGACGGCGTCATCCTCGCCTTCGGAGGCAGGAACTCGGACATGCGCGAGGAACTCGCCCGCCGGCTCGTTCCAGGACAAGAGTACATTGAAGCGGTCGCGCCGTGCACCACCACGGCCCACGCCATCGTCTTCGTCGCGGACAATCCGGCCGCCATCGGATTCATCGGCCTCAGCTGGACTAAGCAGCTGCCGACATCCGTCACCGTGCTGAACGTCGGCGATCCGGCGTTCAAACGCCTTCCGTACTACGATACGCTCGAATATTTTCCGCCGCACCCGGCACATCTCTACAGAAATTATTACCCGCTCCGCCGTTCGATCTATGTGCTCTCCCGCGGTATCCATGTGAATGTGGACAAGGGATTCCTGGCATTCCTTGCAGGCAGGGAGGGACAAAGCGTCTTTAACACAAACGGACTGGTTCCGGCAACAATGCCCGTCCGGCTAGTTCCATAACTCTCCCCGTAATTCAACAGAACAAGGTAGACATCATGAACTATTTCAGTAAAGCGGTATTTTCTTTCCTATTGACTGCGACGGTGTTTGCGGCTCAAGATCCGGCAACCCAGGGCAAAGACGCCCTCAAACGCAAGGCGTACGACGAGGCGGTCGGCGTGCTGAGCACGGCGTTCAAGGCGAACACACGAAACGCCGAGATCTGCTACCTCCTCGGCGAAGCCTACGCTCAGAAGGAAAACTACGACTCCGCCCTGTACTTCCTTGAACGCTCCCTCGACCTCAACGACGAATCGACGCCGACGTATCTTTCGATCTTCCCCGTCCTCGCAAAAAAAGGCCAGTGGGACAAGCTGAACAAGCGCTATGTGGCGGCCACGAAATACGACAAGAAGAACCCGCTCATCCCGTACGCCCTCGGCGCGATGTATCTCGAGATCGATTCGCTCGACAAGGCGATCCTCAACTTCTCGAAGTCGCGGGAACTCGACGAGAAGAACGTCGACGCGTACATCGGCCTGGCCGAAGCGTATGCGCGCCAGAACGTCGGCGCCATGGCGATCTTCAACTATCAAAAGGCGATCGAGGTGGCCCCGAACGATCCCACGGTGCATTACAGGCTGGGCAAATCGTTCTACAAGAACCGGCAGTACGCCGAATCGGCGAAGGAATTTCAGGAGGCCATCAATCTCGATCCGAAGAACGACGCCGTCATCTTCGAGCTCGCAGAACTCTACTACAAGGCCAAGGTGTACAAGGAGTCCGCCAAGTTCTTCGAGAAGTACGTCGCCTTGAAGGCGGACAACGCCGTCGCCTACGAACACTATGCCAAAGCGCTCTACCTGGCCGGCAGACAATACAAGGAGGCGGTCCCCGTCCTCGAAACGGCGCTGAAGCTGAATCCGAAAAACTTCGACATGAAGCCGATGCTCGCACACAGCCTCTACGAATCGAAGGATTATGAGAAGTCGGTGGCGCTCTATAAGACGCTTCCGGCGGACTCGCTCGCAGCGGAGGAGTTCATCCGCGTCGGCCGCGCGTCCATCACCGTCAAGGACACGGCAAGCGCCATTGCCGCGTTCGAAAAGGCGAGCGCCGTGGACACGGCATCCGCCGAGGTGTCCGGCTATCTTGCGGCAATCTACCTGAAGAAAAAGGAAATGCGCAAGGCCGTCGACCATTACATGCGCAAACTGAAGTTCGAACCCGACAACCAGAGCGCGGTCTATTACGGCGCGTTCTGCTTCAGCGTGCTCGAGAAATTCGATTCGGCCAAGGTGCTCTACAAACGGTTCGTTGAACTCGTGCCGCAAAGCGTCCAGGGCCGCATGATGCTCGCACAGACGTACGCGAACCTGGACTCGCTCCAGATGACGAAACGCGTCTATGCCGAGACGATCCAGCTCATCGACAGCCTCTTCGCCGCCGATACGGTGTCGGCCGACCAGAAGGAAGAGAAATACAATCCGCAGTACATCAGCGTCTATCGCACGCTCGCGGTGATGCACTATCAGGCGAAGGACTATCAGGCTGCGATCACATCCGTGCAGAAGGCCATTACCTACGAGCCGAAGAAGAAGGACGAGAACCTCCACCTCTTCCTCGCGCAGATGTACAACGTCGCGCGCGGCCAGAAGGATCTGTCGCCGGACGAGGCCGTCGGTTTCCGCGACAAGGCCGTCGCCGAGTACAGAGTGGTGCTGCAGATCAATCCCAACAACAAGGCGGCATCGAAGGAACTCAAACAGATCGTCGACAAGTAAACGCACACGGTATCCGTTGTACCAAAACCTTTTCATATCCACTCACATACACCACATTGTTAAAGGTGACATTATGACGCAGGCCATTAAGAAGTCCGCCGCACCACTGTTCGTATCCCTGCTGGTCCTGGGAACGACGCTCTTCATCGCATCGTGCAGCAAGCCGGCTCCTCCCGAAGTGACGGGATGGGCGTTCTATCAGAACACATACGGCATGGAGTTCCAATATCCCCAGGGATGGCAGGTGATCGACGAAGCATCCAAGATCCGCATCTATCCCTCGCCCGAGGTCGCTGCCCGTTTCGGCCCGCCGCCGCAGGAAGATGCCACCGGAGGCGTCGAGATCATTTTCGGTGCGGAAAAATTTAAGGCGATCAACATCGGCACACTCGCCGCCTACAAAGAAGCCGCACTCGCGAAGATCAAAGAAGCCAACACGCTGGACAAGGAATGGCAGATGACGGTCAAAAATTTGACGGCCGAAGTGATCTCGTACCACGCGAAGATCAGCGAACGCACGACGATCTACGGCAAGCGCGTCATGCTCGAACACGACAGCACATTCTACTACATGAATTTCGAGGCCTTCAATACGGACTATGAAGGATTCCAGCCGTACGTCGACTCGATCATCGCATCGTGGAAGCTGCCGAAGGCGAAGGAAAACTACAAGGACCCGAACGCCGCCTCCAAGCCGTCACCCGAGGTCGCGCGGTACCAGAGCGACGTTGTGGAGATCCAGTACCCCGACAATTTCGAAGTCACGCCGTCCCCGAAAAAGGGCAAGACTGAATTTGCAGTGAACATTCAAGGCCTTCGCCAGGATTGCAACATCACGATCGATGTGTTCCCCGCGGAAAAGCTGTCCGTCGATAAGGTGTTCGATCAGAACAAAGGCAAGTTCAATCCGAAATCCACAGGCGACACGAAGATCGACGGCAATGCCGCGAAATTCCTCGTCACCTCCGTGAATCCGACGATCGACCGCAAGGTCATCTTTGCCGTGAAGAACGACAAGGTCTACCGCGTCATCATGACGTGGTACAAGCCGATGGCGGCCGATTTCCAGCCGGCGTTCGAGAAGGCCGTCTCCACGCTGAAAATCAAGTAAGCCGTTCGACATACAGCACGTTTTGCACAGGCACGAAATATTTTCGTGCCTGTGCTGTTTGTGTGCCCGGCATGGGCAATAACTTGGAGGTGCAAGTCCTCTACGAGCCTTAATAGTGGGAATCGTTAGCCAAAGACAAGGGTGTCCACCGCGAGGTGGAATCTGAAAGAAGT
>JAVBYH010000393.1 GCA_030824175.1 Bacteroidota bacterium
GTGCGTTGTTAGAGAAAACATCTGTCGTGCGCGTCACCGCTCCGGCCGGGACCGATATCGTAATGCCCATTGCCGGCCGCACCGCTCATGCAAGCTCCGGACTCTTCAGAAAAAAAACCGAATCGGGAAACCTCCCCACGGGCGAGGCGTACCTCGCTCCCCTCGAAGGGAAGTCGAACGGCGTCGTCGTCGTCGACGGATCGATGGCGAGCGTCGGCATGTGCGTTACGCCGATACGCATCGAGGTCCGCGACGGGTATGCCGAAGAGATCACAGGCGGCGCGGAGGCCGAACGGCTGATCGCGCTCCTTGCGCCGCACGGACGCGACGGACGGAACGTCGCTGAGTTCGGCATCGGCACCAACGACAAGGCGATCCTCACCGGCGTCATCCTTGAGGATGAAAAAGTGATGGGCACCATTCATATCGCATTCGGCGACAACAAATCGATGGGCGGCACAGTTCGCGCCGCGAGCCATCTCGACGGGCTCATTACGGCACCGACGGTCTGGTTCGACGAGACGATGATCATGCGCGACGGCAAGCTTCTCGTCTGATTTTTATGTGTAGGGCGAAATGATATTGCGCCCATGCGGACCTCGATTCATAGCGTTTTTTGTAGGGCGAGATTCATCTCGCCCCATTTTTTCACGATTGCATACTTAACGAAGGAGGCACCATGTTCAGGACGATGGACGATTTTTTCGCCATTTGGAAGATGGAAAGCGACGCGACGATGAAAATATTCAACGCGCTGTCGGACACCGCGCTCAGCCAGCAGGTGAACAAGGATGGCCGCACGGTGTACACGCTCGCATGGCACATCATCAAGACGCTCAGCGAAATGATGGAACATGCCGGACTCAAGGTCGACGCGCCGCCGATGAACGGAACGGTCCCGCACAAGGCGCTGAAGATCGTCGAAGCCTATGAACGCATGTCCCTCTCGCTGGCAAAGGCCCTGAAGAAAAACTGGACGGATGCGATGCTTGCCGAGGAGGTGCCGATGTACGGGGAGAAGTGGACGCGATCGCAGGTGCTCAATGCGCTCGTGTCGCATCAGATCCATCACCGCGGCCAGATCACCGTCCTCATGCGTCAGGCAGGCTTGAAAGTGCCGGGCGTCTATGGACCCGCGCGCGAAGAGTGGGCGGCCATGGGCATGGCGCCGCAGGAGTAGTCGTCGTGAAATTTCTTGCCGCATTTTATTTTTGTGTCGCTGCGACATCGTATTCCCAACATCAACCGTTCCGTTTCGCCTGGCTCACAGACACGCACGTGGGTTCCCCCACAGGCGAGGCTGACTTGCGGTGTGCTGTGCGGGATATCAACGGAATGACGGATGTCCCGTTCGTCATCATCTCCGGCGATGTGACGGAAATGGGGTCGACGGCGGAACTGGTGCTTGCGAAGCGGATCCTCGACGGTCTCCGGATGCCGTACCGCATCGTCCCCGGCAACCACGATACCAAATGGTCCGAATCGGGGTGCAGCGTGTTTCCGCGGCTGTGGGGCGACGATAAGTTTGTTTTCGATAGCGGAGGCTGCCGGTTCATCGCATGCACGTCCGGACCGAACATGCGCATGGGTGACGGTCATGTGCCGCAGGAAGACCTGCGCTGGCTCGATTCCGTCGTCATGCATATGCCCGATCCGGCGCAGCCGGTCATCTTCATCAATCATTACCCGCTGGACGACGGACTGGACAACTGGTACGACGTTCTTGCGCGGATCAAACGCGTGAACACCGTCGCCGCCTTGTGCGGGCACGGGCATGTGAATCAGGCGCTTTCGTTCGAGGGCGTGCCGGGCATCATGGGACGGTCGTTGCTTCGCACAGGCTCTGTCGGCGCCGGCTATACACTTGTCGATGTCCGAAGCGACTCGATCGTCTTCACCGAACGAACGTTGCCCTTGGAGGGCCCGGCCGCGGAACGCCGCTGGCATGCCATTTTAGTCGTGCGTCGCGACTATGCGAAGGATACGGCGCGATATCCGCGGCCCGATTATTCGGTGAACACAAAAAATCCGGCCGCACGTGTGCGATGGCAGACGCAGACGGGATCGACGATCGGATGTTCACCCGCCGTTGCGGGCAGCGTCGTCATCGTGGGTACGGCGAAGGGCGTCATCGAGGCGTTTTCGGTGCGCAACGGAAAAAAATTGTGGAGCTTCGCAACAGGCGGGAGCGTGTACTCAACGCCGGCCATCGGTCGTGTGGCCTCGCAGTCGCCGCCAGACGGGAAGGATCGCTCGCACCGTACACGCTCGTCGGTGCGGAGTGACAGCGTTCTCTGCGCCGTTGTCGGTTCCGCCGATGGCGTGCTCTATTGCCTGAACGCGGCGAACGGGAGGCTCCTGTGGAAGCATGCGGCCGATGGACCCGTGGTCGCATCGCCGCTCATCGCCGACGGCGTCGTGTATTGCGGCGGCTCGGACGGCGTGTTCCGCGCGCTTTCGCTGTCGACGGGCGAGCCCGTGTGGGAGTATCGGGGCGTCGCGGGATTCGTGGAATCGACGCCGCTGTTGTTCGACGGAAAGATCGTCTTCGGCGCGTGGGACACGTTCCTCTACGCGCTCGACGCGCGATCGGGTGTGCCTGCATGGAAATGGTCGAACGGCAGCACGGTGCGGAATCTCTCGCCGGCAGCCTGCACACCCGTCGGTGCCGACGGCAGGATTTTCATCGTGGCGCCCGACCGGGTAATGACCGCGATCGACGCGGCAACCGGCACGACAGTCTGGCGGACGAAGGCGCACCGCGTGCGCGAGTCGATCGGATTGTCGGAAGACGCACACACGGTCTACGCCAGGACGATGAACGATACCCTCGTCGCAGTTGCATCGGCGCCCAACGCTCCCGTCACGCTCTGGAGCCTCTCGTGCGGGTACGGATACGACATCGCTCCTTCGATGCCCGTTGAAAAAGACGGATCGATATTTTTCGGGACGAAGAACGGCCTCGTCTACTGCATCGATGCCGGCACGCACAGGGATGCGCGACGCTTTAAGGTCGGCAATTCAATCGTCAACACTGTGCGCCCCGTTTCGTCGACGGATGTCGTCGTCTCGTCGACGCATGGAACGTTAACGCGATTACACTTTCTTCCAGTCTCACATTAAAAGGATACCTCTTCGACGATGAATCTAAAAATGTTTAAGTTGTCGCTCACCAAGCAGATCCTCCTCGGCCTCGTGCTCGGCGGGTTGTTGGGCTGGCTCAAACCCGACTGGGCGGTCGAGACCGCCTTCCTCCGTACGATCTTCCTCAATATGGTGAAGTCGATCATCGCGCCGCTCATCTTTTCGAGCATTGTTGTCGGCATCGCCGGCGGCGGCTCGCTCAAGAAGGTCGGACGCATGGGTGTGAAGGCGATGGTGTATTTCGAGATCGTGACGACGGCCGCGCTCTTCATCGGCCTGGCCGTTGTGAACGTGATGAAGCCGGGATACGGCGTCGTCCTCCAGTCGGGCACCGACGAGCTCGGCTCGCTCGCTGCGAATCATCCCAAGACGCTCATCGAGACAATCATACACATCTTTCCGCAGAGCATCATCGAATCGATGGCTCGCGGCGACGTGCTTCAGATCGTTGCATTCTCCGTGCTCTTCGCCATGGCCGTTTCCGCCCTCGGCGAAAAGGGCAAGCCGATGGTGGAATGGTGCGACAGCTTGTCGCAGGTGATGTTCAAGTTCACGGGCTATGTGATGATGTTCGCCCCGTTCGGCGTGGGCGCGGCGATGGCTTCCACGATCGGACACAAGGGCGTCGGCGTGCTCGTGAACCTCGGCATGCTCGTCGGATCACTCTATATTGCGCTCATCGTCTTCGTCGTCGTCGTGCTCGGATTCGTTGCATACCTCGTGAAGCTTCCCGTGAAGCAATTTCTGCGCGCGGTAAAGGAACCGTTCACGATCGCATTCGCTACCACATCGAGCGAATCGGCCCTGCCCAAGGCGATGGAAGTGATGGAACGCCTCGGCGTGCCGAAGAAGATCGTCGGCTTCGTGATGCCGACGGGCTACAGCTTCAACCTCGACGGCTCGACGCTTTACCTTGCCGTCGCGTCGGTGTTCGTCGCCCAGGCGGCCGAAACCGCGACCGGCATCCATTTTGGCTTCGACAAGCAGCTCCTCCTCATGGTCACGCTCATGATCACCTCCAAGGGCATCGCAGCCGTGCCGCGCGCATCGCTCGTGGTGCTCCTTGCGGCGCTCCATTCGTTCGGCCTGCCGCCCGAAGGCGTCATCGTCATCTTCGCCGTCGATGAGATCATGGACATGGCGCGGACCTCCGTGAACGTGCTCGGCAACTGCCTCGCGACTGTCGTTGTCGCGCGATGGGAGGGCGAGTTCGACGACGAACGGGCCCGCGTGTTCGGCACACCCGAAGAATTTGCGTTCGACGCCGCCGCCGGCGAACCGGCATTCGCCCAGGCCGCGCTGAAGGGAGAGTAAGTCGTGTCACCATGGATCATCGCCCTCATCACGTTCACCACGGGCCTCGTCGCCGGGATCCTCAATACAATCGCCGGCGGCGGTGGACTCATCACCGTGCCGGTGCTCCTGGCCGTCGGACTGCCGCCCCAGTTCGCACTCGGGACGAATAAGTTTCAGGCGAGCATCGGAAGCTTCACGTCGACCTGGTACTTCGTCCGCAAGGGAGTCGTCCGCCTGGGCGAGATCAAATGGGGACTGCTGCTCACAGCCGTGGGCGCCGTCATCGGTTCGTGGACGGTGCAGCAAATCCATTCGGATCTCCTGGCGGACGTGATTCCGTTCCTCCTCCTCTCGATCGCCGTCTATTCTGTCTTCTCTCCCTCGCTCGGCCTCCGCGACGCACAGCCGAAAATGTCCGAAAAAAAATTCTACGCCATCTTCGGGTTCGGATTCGGCTTCTATGACGGATTCTTCGGTCCCGGCGTGGGCACATTCTGGGCCATGGCATTCGTGCTCCTGCTCGGCTATAATCTCATGAAGGCTACCGCGTTCACGAAGGTGATGAACTTCACGAGCAACCTCGTTTCCTTCTTCATGTTCTGGTATGGCGGCTTCGTCCTCTTCGGCTCGGGTGTCGCCATGGCCGTCGGCCAGATGATCGGCTCCCAGATCGGATCGGTGATGGTCCTGAAGAAGGGCACGAACTTCATCCGTCCCATCTTCATCACCATGGTCATGATCACCACGCTGAAATTGATCTACGACCGCTATTTTTAACCCCTCGTGAGAATTGAAAGAGCGCTAATTATACCGTATCTTGAAAGATGCCTGAATCTATCGTGAAAAAATTCTCTCTCGTGTTTCTCGTCTGCGTGTTCCCCTCAGTGGTTTTCGCATGGGGCGGCACCGGGCATAAGCTCATCAATCGGAACGCCGTGATGCACCTGCCCCAATCGATGCAGCAGCTCATCGGCCAGAAGGCGTATCTCGAGGCGCATGCGTCCGATCCTGATTTTATCGCACGCATCGATACCGACCATTTTATCGACATCGACGAATACCCGAACTTTCAGAACAAGATCCTGAGCTTCGATTCGCTCACCGCGCTCTACGGGGCGGTCTACGTAACGAATGTCGGCACACTGCCGTGGACCACCGTGAGGTCGCTCGACTCGCTCACCGCACAGTTCCGCCGAGGCGACTGGACGAAGGCATACCTTACGGCGAGCTACCTCGGCCACTGGGTCGGCGACGGATACCAGCCTCTCCATTTGACGAAAAATTACGACGGCAAACTGACAGGGAATAGCGGTATCCATTCGCGCTACGAGGCGAAGATGCTCGAGGCATACCAGTCGGCGATCGCCGTCGCCAAAGATTCCGTGACGTATATCAGGGAGCCGCTCGCGTTCGTGTTTCGTTATATCGATGCGAATACAGTGTATACGGATTCGATCATGGCCGCCGACACGCAATCCAAGACCATCGCCGGCAACACGACATCGGCGCTCTATCTGTCGTCGATGTGGGTCCGCGCCGGCGCATATACGTCGAGGTTCATCCAGCAGGGCACGATGGACCTTGCGAGCTTCTGGTACACCGCGTGGGTGAATGCCGGGCTCTTGTACAGCGTCACGGGTGTGGCCGGCAGCGAAGGCGCCGTGCCCGAAGAGTTCGCGCTCCTGCCCAATTATCCGAATCCGTTCAATCCGTCGACGAATCTCCGGTTCACGATCGGCTCCGCACAGCATGTCCGGCTCCACGTCTACGACGTGCTCGGCCGCAGCGTGGTGTCGCTCATCGACCGTGAACTCGCCGCCGGAACACATGCGATTCAATGGAACGCGGCGGGATTGCCCGGCGGCGTCTACTACTGCCGCATGACGGCGGGGAGCGAGAGCGCCGTGCTGCCGATGGTGCTGCAGAAATGACGGACATCTAAAAGGATGGGACGCATGACACGACAGACCGCAGTGTGGACGGTGGGCGAGAAAAAAATATTGTCGCAGCTGAAGACGCCCAAAAAGATCCAGGAATTTCTCGACGCGCTCGAGTACAGCGCGGAATCCGTCTACCGGTCCCCGCGTTCCGTGCTCAGGGACGGGAAGGCGCATTGCTTCGACGGCGCGGTCTTTGCAGCCGCCGCGCTCCGTACGATCGGGTATCCGCCGCTCATCATGGACATGCAGGCCGTGCGCGACGACGATCATGTGCTCGCCGTGTTCAGGAAGAATGGATGCTGGGGCTCGATCGCCAAGTCGAATTTCGCGGGACTCCGCTTCAGGGAGCCGATCCATCGGACGCTTCGGGAGCTCGTCCTGTCCTACTTCGAGTCGTACTACAATCTCAACCGCGAGAAGACCCTTCGCCGGTTCACGCAGCCGCAGAATTTGTCCGCCTTCGACAGGTATGCGTGGATGACGAACGACGAGGCGATGGACCTGATCGGTGAAAAGCTGTGCGTCGTGAAGACGCAGACGCTCATGACCCCGGCAATGATACGCGGTCTCCATCCGGTGGATCAGCGGGCGTTCGACGCGGGCATGCTCGGCGCGAACATGTCGGGGATCTACGACCCGAACAAGGAATGACCGGGTTGCATCCTTGAACTTGGGCGAGGCGTTTAGTATTATAGCAGCAGGAAGAGGTGTGTAATGGCATTTACTTTGGTATCGGACTATACGCCCCAGGGCGACCAGCCCCAGGCAATCAGCGAATTGAAGGCCGGGCTCGCGCGCGGCGACCAATTCCAAACGCTCCTCGGCGTGACGGGCAGCGGCAAAACCTTCACGGTCTCGAACGTTATCGCCCAACGCGAGAAGCCCGTGCTCATCATGTCGCACAACAAGACGCTGGCGGCCCAGCTGTACGCCGAATTCAAGACGTTCTTCCCGAACGATCACGTCGAATTCTTCATCAGTTACTACGACTATTACCAGCCCGAAGCGTACGTGCCGTCCACCGATACGTACATCCAGAAGGACTCGTCCGTGAATGAGGAGATCGACCGTCTCCGGCTCCGGGCCACGAGCGCGCTCCTGAGCGGCGCCCCCAACGTCATCGTCGTCGCCTCGGTGAGCTGCATCTACGGCATCGGCGCCCCCGACGAATGGCTGCAGCAAATGGTCGTCGTGAAAAAAGGCGACCGCATCGAGCGCAACAAACTTCTGAGGAAGCTCCTCGACATCTTCTACGCCCGTAACGACTACGAATTCACGCGTGGCACATTCCGCGTCCGGGGCGACGTGGTGGAGGTCATCCCCGCGTATGAGAACGAAGAGGCGGTCCGCATAGAGTTCTTTGGCGACGAGATCGAGCGCATCTCGTACATCAACAAGGTCGACGGCGCGATCCTCGGCGAGGCCGACTTCGATGTCATCTATCCCGCCAAGCAGTTCGTCACCACGCGCGAATCGCTCGAGCGCGGCATCATCACCATCGAGGAGGAGCTCAGGGACCGCCTGGCCGAGCTCCGGAGCCTCGAAAAATACGTCGAGGCGCAGCGTCTCGAGCAGCGCACCAGGTTCGACATCGAAATGATGCGCGAGGTCGGCTATTGTTCGGGCATCGAGAATTATTCACGGCATCTCGCCGCACGCCCGCCCGGCTCGAGGCCGTACTGCCTCTTCGATTATTTCCCCGAGGGGTCGCTGCTCGTGATCGACGAATCGCACGTCACCGTGTCCCAGATCGGCGGCATGTACTTCGGCGACAGGTCGCGCAAACAAATGCTCGTAGAGCACGGTTTCCGCCTCCCGTCCGCGCTCGACAACAGGCCGCTCAAGTTCGACGAGTGGGAGACGATGATCGGCCAGACGATCTTCGTGAGCGCCACGCCGGGCGATTATGAGATGGAAAAATGCAAGGGCGTGTTCGTCGAACAGGTCATCCGCCCGACAGGATTGATCGATCCCGAGGTGGTCGTCCACCCGGTGAAGAACCAGATCGACGACCTCATCGGAGAGATTCGCGAGCGCACCGCACGCAAGGAGCGCATCCTCGTCACCACGCTCACCAAGCGCATGGCCGAAGACCTCACGGATTATCTCGAGAACATCGGCATCAAGGTCCAATACATCCACTCGGAAGTGGACGCGCTGGCGCGCGTCGAGGTGCTGCGGAATCTCCGCCTTGGAGAATGCGACGTACTCATCGGCGTCAACCTGCTGCGCGAGGGCCTCGATCTTCCCGAAGTGTCCCTCGTCGCGATCCTCGATGCGGACAAGGAGGGATTCCTCCGCTCCGAACGCTCGCTCATCCAGACCGCGGGCCGCACCGCGCGCAACGCCCGCGGCAAGGTGATCCTCTACGCGGATGTCATCACGAAATCCATGAAGAGGATGATGGACGAAACGGCGCGCCGCCGCGAAAAGCAGATCGCGTACAACACGGAACACAACATCACTCCCACGACGATCTACAAGTCGTACGAGGAAGTCATGAGCTCCACCTCGATCGCCGATGTGAAGTCCTCGCGCGATCAGCGCCGGGAGAAGGAACGCCTCCCGCTCGTCGAAGAATCCATCGCCAGATATCTCACTCCCGAACAGCGCGCGGACCTGCTCGAGGATCTGAAGCAGCAGATGATGCAGGCCTCGCGAGACCTCGAATTCGAGCGTGCGGCGCAGTTGCGCGACGAGATACAGCACCTCTCGGGAGAAAAATTGTGACGTCTTGCGGCCTGCGGCATTCGAGGCGGGCACGGTAATCGCCGTGCACCGCGGGCGCTGACGCCCGAAGGGAGGAGGCACCGCTCATGCAGTTGTCCCGATCCATCGTTCAGCCGTTGAAGGATTTCTTCTTTCCTCCGCTCTGCCTCTCGTGCGCCGGGAGGCTCTCCTCCGTCGAAGAGTACCTGTGCTCCCGCTGCGTCCGTGCCCTGGTGCGTGTCGGGCAGGAAGACCACACCATGACCGTCCTCAGGGACCGGTTCGCCCATGCGAACGCCGTCGCGGCATTCTTTCCCCTGTACTATTTTGAGGAACACGGAGTCCTGCAGCACGTCATCCACGCGCTCAAGTACGAAGGCATCACCGCGCTGGGTGCGATCTACGGCGAGGCGATCGGCTCGGCACTCCGGGCTGTCCCGGAATACGCGGACGTCGATGTCATCATACCGGTGCCGCTGCATCCGCAGAAGGAACGCGAACGAGGATACAATCAAAGCGAGTGGATCTGTCGGGGGATTGCCGGTGTGATGCACCGCAGGGTCGAGGCGGACGTTGTAACGCGGAGGAAGAACACGCGGACACAGACGAAGCTGTCGGCCGCAGAGCGGCTCGACAATGTGCGGGACGCGTTCGAGGTTGTGCGCGGGGCCGCTGTGCGCATCCGCGGCGCGAGCATTCTGCTCGTCGACGACGTCGTCACAACGGGGGCCACCGTTCACTCATGCGCGCTGCCACTGCGCGCCGCGGGCGCCCGGCGCGTCCAATGCGCCTCCATCGGCATCGCCAGACTCGTTCAATGAGCAGACCGTATTGTAGGGTGAAATGATAGTTCGCCCTGCATTCACATTCGATGAGTCGTCAGGGGTGGGGCGTCGCAAGCAGCTGCACGTAATTCGCGCGGATATACTGCAGGATCTTGTCCGCAATCACCTTGTGCCCGTCCTTGTTCGGATGGATCCCGTCGTCGCAGATGAGCTTCGTGTAGTCGTCCGTTTCGAGAAACGCCGAACGGATGTCGATGAGGCGCGTCTTCGTCTCCTCCGCCACGCGCAGCACTGCGGCGTTGTACCGCTCGTGCCACGAGTAGATGTGTGACGCGCTTCCGATGAATTGCAGGATGTTCTGCTTTGCCTGATCGCTGTTGTGGCTGATCCACTTGAGGTACTTGTCCGGATCGAGAGGCGGCAGCGAAACGAGCACCGGCACGATATCGAGCCGGCGCAATTTGATAACGAGTCCCGATAGCAGCTCGTGGAACTTGGCGCATTCGGTGTTCGGATGAAATTCACGCGACGGATCGGCCGCGATCTCATCCCAATGATAATCGCAGTCGTTCCCGCCGAACTCGATGAGCACGATGTCCGGCTGCCTGCGCAGCACGTCGTTCTGCAGGCGTTGCAGCCCTTCGACAAGCGTGCTGCCGAATTTCGCGGCATTGTACACGACGCCCTTCAGATGCTCGCGCACGATGTTCGAAAAATTTTCGAGCAGCAATGCGTGCTTCTGCTTGATATCATCGAAGATGATCCCGCGCGAAATGGAATCGCCATACACCACGATCGTGAATCGATCCTTGATCTTTTCCGCATCACGTTGTATGTCCATTTGCCGGTCCCTGCGAAAAGTTGAATGCATGCTGTCAATGCAATATAACAAAAAATGCGTACATGCGCATGGTTTCGCATATTATTCGTATCTTATGGACTGGAACGCATCTACAATCTTAAAATCCCATAATGATACAGCATATTCGGTTCACACGACACTTCTTCCTCCTCCTCCTTGTGCTCGTCTGCGGAGAATCGGTGTCCGCCCAACGCGTTCGCATCAATGAATTTATGGCCGCCAACTCGTCCGGTGTCAAAGACCCGGACTATCACGAGAATGCCGACTGGATCGAACTCTACAATCCCGGCACGCTGCCGGTAAACCTGAAAGGGTATTCGATCACCGACGTGATGTCGCAGCCGACAAAATATTCATTTGCCGCCGACCTTCTCATTCCGGCAATGGGGTATGCGCTCGTCTGGGCAGACGACCGAAGCACCGGCAATCACACAAATTTTAAATTGAGCGCCTCGGGTGAATCGATCGGTCTGTTCGACGCGGCCGGTGTCCTTGCCGATTCAGTTTCGTTCGGCGCGCAGCAGGACAATATTTCCTCGGGCAGGTATCCGGACGGGGCATCGGACTTCACGCCTCTTTTTCCATCGTCGCCGGGTTCGGCTAACCTCGAATCGCAGATTTTCAACAGGCTTGCGCCGCCGGCCCTCTCGCGCATGAGCGGATTTTCCGGATCGGCCTTCACCGTCTCCGTCACCCAGCCGACGCCGGATGCCGTCATCCGATACACGAGGGACGGTCATACTCCCGGACCGTCGAGCATGCTCTACGCTGCGCCCATCAGTATCGAGTCGACGCAGGTGCTCCGTGTGCGCGTGTTCAAATCCGGATTCGTGCCGAGCGCGACGGTCACGGCCTCGTACTTCATCGCCGAACAGACGGCTCTGCCCGTCTTCTCGCTCGTTACCGATCCGGAGAATTTTTTCAGCGATACGTCCGGCATATATGTGGAAGGCACGAACGGCACGATCGACAATTGCAGCACCGCGAAACGCAACTGGAACCAGGATTGGGAGCGCCCCGTCGACCTCGAGCTCTTCGAGAAGAACAGGACCACAGGATTCAAGGCCGCGGCAGGCGTGAAGATGTACGGCGGCTGTTCCCGCCTCTATCCGCAAAAATCGCTCGCGTTCTATTTCCGCGGCGAGTACGGGTTGGACAAGCTCACCTACCGCCTCTTTCCCGATATGGCCATCACCGAATTCAACAACTTCACGCTCAGGAGTTCGGGTCAGGACTGGTGGCGCACCATGTTCAGGGACGGTATGGCGCAGACGCTCGTCGAACAGGGCATGAAGGTCGACGATCAGAACTACCGTCCGTCCGTGCTCTTCATTAACGGCAGGTACTGGGGCATCCACAACATCGGCGAGAAACTGAACGAGCATTACCTCAGCGCCCACGACGGCGCCGATCCGGACAATGTGGACCTCGTCGAGATCAGCAAGGGCACCGGGGCGAATAACGGAGACCTCGTCGCGTATAATGAATTGGTTGCCTTCTTCACCGCCAATTCGCTTGTCTCGCCCGGGAACTACGCTGCGATCGAAGCCATGGTCGACATTGACGAGTACATGGACTATACGATCGCACAGATCTATGCGGCGAACGGCGACTGGCCGGGGTCGAACATGAAATTGTGGCGCGAACGCACCGCGGCTGCCAGGTGGCGCTGGATGCTCTACGACATGGACTTTACGTTCGGCGGGAATAGCCAGGGCATGTACTACACGAACACGCTCGAGCAGGCGACGGCGACGAACGGCCCTTCATGGCCCAATCCGCCGTGGTCGACGCTCATGCTGCGCAGGCTCCTGGAGAACACCGGATTCAGGAATGAGTTCATTCAACGCTATGCGGTGCACATGAACACGACATTCGAGAAAAATCATGTGCTCGCGGTCATCGACAGTCTTGCCGCCGGCATCGCATCGGAAGCACCGCGTCACAAGATCCGGTGGCCGCAGTCCTTCTCGCTCGACTCGAAATCATTCCAGGGGAACGTCGAGATCATGCGCTCGTTCGCAGCAATGCGGCCGGACACCTCGCGCAAACATTTTATGAAGAAGTTCGGGATTGCCGGCACGAACACGCTTTTCATCGTCAGGAACAATGCCGACTACGGAAAAGTCTACACGCACGGCGTCGAAGCGCGGCGGAACGGCTACACGCACACATTCTTCAGGAACATCCCGTTGAAGCTCAAGGCGGTTCCCGCTCCGGGCTGCCGGTTCGTGCGGTGGGAGGGTGTCATCACTTCGACGGCCGCCGAGACGACGATCGTGCTCGCGAGCAATGCCGCGCTCACTGCCGTGTTCGAGCCGGGAGGCGTGTCGGGAGTGTCACAGCTCATGACGGCGCCGGACAAGTACATGCTGTCCGATAATTATCCGAATCCGTTCAATCCGTCGACAACGATCCGGTTCGCCCTTCCGGCCGACGGCCGCGTGTCCCTCGTCGTGTTCGACTTGCTCGGCCGGGAGCTCGAAACGCTGGCGGACGGCCGCTTCACAGCGGGAGAATACGCCGTCACGTGGAACACGCAGGGGTTGTCAAGCGGAGTGTACTTCTACCGCTTCACGTCGGCCAACGGCATGGAGACAAGAAAGATGCTGCTTGCGAGATGATGCCGGTTCAACTATCGTACGATCGTTCGGCAGGGCGAAATATCATTTCGCCCTACAATCCGCT
>JAVBYH010000345.1 GCA_030824175.1 Bacteroidota bacterium
GGATTATACTGCGAGAACGGTTCCGTCACCCCCTTCTTGATCATGTCCTGCGTGATCGTCTCGACCTTCGCGGAATAGAGCGTGTACTTGTCCTTGGCGCCGGCGAAGTCGTAGAACTTCGCGACATCGAACATGATGCGGTAGTCCATGGGGACAACGGACGACGGCACCTTCGCTTCCATCGAATCGAGCGACGCGATCGCCCTCGGGAAGTTCCGCGTCTCGTTGAGGTGGTGGAGCGTCAGGCGCAGGAACGAGTTCCGATAGTTCATCACGAGGCGCGACACGTTCTCGTCATAGTACACGCTCGGATTGTTCAGCCCGCGGAACCTGTATCCGCGGCGGAACGTCTTGCTCGGCTCGGCCGGTTCGTTGAAGAGGTTCGCGGACAGGATCGAATCGACGATCATGCCCTCGTCCGTCGGCGATGCGAACGGCACCATCTTCATGGCGAGGCCGTCCATGCGGAAATACTTCTCGAGGCCGAGCTTGCTGTCCGGCGTTGAGGTAACGGCGAAATAGATCGGGCGCTCCCACTTGTTCGTCATGATGATGTCGAACGTGACGATGTCCTGCACACGGAGGGCCTTGATCGTGCCGAACGTCATCGTGTAGGGCATCGTGAACTTGATGACGCCGCCCTGACCCTTGGCGGAGTCGGGGAACACTGCGCCCGTTCCGAGGTCGGAGTACCCGCGGTACTGGTTGATGACGCTCTGCGGCACCGGGAGTTCCATTTCACGCGGTTCCCACTGCATCGGCTGGATGCGTTCGATCTCGTCGTCGGGGGTGCTGATGGGCACCTTCTTGGCGCCGTGGGGCGTTTCGTTCTTCAACTGGTGGATGTACCACGATGTGTTGACGAGGCTCAAGTTGACAATGCGCACGTCCTGGCGGATGCCTTCAACGTCCTGCAGATACCAGAGCGGGAACGTGTCGTTGTCGCCGTTTGTGAAGAGGATCGCGTCGGGTTCGCACGACTGGAGCAGGTTGTATGAATAATCCCATGCGACGTAATCGCCGGAGCGGTCCGCGGACTTGTAATTCACGCGGGCCATGTTCACCGGCACGAACGCGAAGCAGAGGACGAGCGTGCCGCCGACGGCGATCTTCTGCGCCTGCTCGTTCTGCAGGGCTTCCTTGAGCGTGTCAATGAGCCCGAGCACGCCGATGCCGATCCAGACGGAGAACACGAAGAACGATCCGACGAAGAAGTAATCACGCTCGCGCGGCTGCGGTTCCTGCATGTTGAAATAGATCGTGAGGATGATGCTCATAAGCAGGAAGAAGTTGAAGAACACCCACCACATCTTCCGGTCCTTCTTGAAATGGTAATATATGCCGAACAATCCGATGAACAGGGGGATGCCCCACAATTCCTTCCAGTTCACGCCCGCATCCTGCCAGTCGCCTTCGGAACCCGCATACTGCCAGAGGAAATACCGGGTGAGCATGTGGTCGAGCTGGTAGCGCATGAAGAAATCCCCGTCCGACGTGTATTTCGTGTAGATGTTCTGATGCTGCGGTTCCTGGCTGTAGCGGCGCTTCATCATCGGCGCTTCGCCGTACTGTTCGCGGTTGAGGTACGAGACGAGGCGTCCGAGCGTGTCGGGATTGTTCTCGTTCATCGGCGGACGCGCGTTCGAACGGATGATGACCATCGCGTACGTCGAATAGCCGAGCACGATGAGCAGGAACGACATGCACGCCGTGTTCAGGATCGAGCGCTTGTGCACTTGGGCATAATAGACGCCGTAGATCGCGGCGATGATCGCGCCGATGGGAAGCAGCGACCAGAGGAAGCTCTTGTTCAGCTCGCCGCCGATGGTGATTTCGCCGTCGAGGAAGTTCGGGATCATCTTCACGATGCCGGGATAGATCACGGCGAAAATGGCGATGGACGCCAGGCCGAAGATCATGTAGCCCTTTACCGAGAAGTCGTATTTTTTAAAATAGTAGATGATGGCAAAGGGAAAGAACACGAGCAGGGCGAGAAGGTGGACGCCGAGCGACAGGCCGATGAGATACGCGATGAGCATGATGTACTTGTCGGAACCCGGCTTGTCCGAGCGTTCATTCCAGCGGAGCGCGAGGTACGTGATGAGTCCGATGAAGAGCATGCTCGCGCCGTAGACTTCCGCTTCAACGGCGTTGAACCAGAATGTCGGGCTGAATGTGAGGCTTAACGCTCCCACGACGGCGGCGCCGTAGAACCCGAGCCTGTCGAATGTCGTTGCGGGGATTCCCCTCCAGAGCACGATCAGCTTCGTGATCGAGAGGTAGAGGAACATCGTCGTGAGTGCGCTTGCCAGAGCCGAGGTGAAGTGCAGACGCACGGCGAGGTCCGTCGCAAACGGGATCATGCCGAAGACCTTCCCGACGAGCAGGAACAGGGGGGAACCCGGAGGGTGCGGAACCTGAAGGTAGTACGCCGCGGAAATGAACTCGCCCACATCCCAGAAGACAACCGTATCGGCGAGTGTTTTAATGTATGTAATCAGCGACGTCAGAAAAACAGAACCGGCGATGATCCTGTTTAGTTTCGAGTGTCCCATTGATCCCTCAGAAAGATGTACCCATAAATGGAATATGAAAAAGCGGAATATCGGAATAACTATAAATATACTTCGATTGTTTTTTAATTGCAACGGAATTTGCGCTGATGCGCGGATTCCGCGCGGGCGGCAGCCGCGTTTCGGGGACCTCACTGCATCAGGTGCTCGGTAAGCGCATCGCAGACCATGAATCCCTTCGGCGTCAGGGTGATGACGTACTTGTTGAACGTGAGGTAGCCTTCCTTCACGAACGACCGGAGGAGCTCCGCCTGCCGCTCGGGGAACGAGAAGTCGAACTCGTTCCTGAGACGCTCAAGGTCGAGTCTGCCGCACCGCATGCCCAGGAAGATGGCCTCGTCGATCATCTGCAGGCGGTCGATCGTCTCTTCGCCCCCCGGCATCGCCGCTCCGGTTTCGATGCCGGCGCAGTATTTTTCGATGCTCCTGTCGTTCCACCAGCGCCGGGCGGTGGTCTGCGAGGTGCGCCAGAAGGAGTGGGCCGACGGGCCGAAGCTTACATAATTCGAGTGGTTCCAGTAGTTGAGGTTGTGTCTGCATTCGTATCCTGGAAGCGCATAGTTCGAGATCTCGTAGTGCCGGTACCCGTTGCGCGCCAGGACATCCATCGTGCTCTCATAGATGGTGGCGTCGATGTTTTCGGAGATCGGGGTGACGAGGCGCTTCTGCACCATCGTGTAGAGCGGTGTGTGCTCCTCCACGATGAGACTGTAGGCGGAAACATGCACGGGGCGCAGGTCGAGCGCGCGCTGAAGCGTGTCCATCCATCGTGAGCGCGTCTGCCCGGGCAGCGAGAAGATGAGGTCGACGCTCACGTTCGTGAAGCCCGCATTGAATGCGTCTCTGACGGCCTGCTCTCCCTGTTCGGCGGTATGAATGCGTCCGAGGAATTCGAGTTCGTTTCGCTGGAAGGACTGGATGCCGATGCTCATCCGGTTGATCCCGGCATCGAGGTATCCGCGGAACGAGTCTGGAGTGACAGTGCCCGGGTTCGCCTCCATCGTGACCTCCGCGCCCGGTGCAAGACGGAACTGGCCGGAGATCTGGTCCATGATCTTCCCGATCGCGGACGGGGAGACCAGCGACGGTGTGCCGCCCCCGAAGAACACCGTTTCGACGGGTTCGGCGGAGGCATAGCGGATCGCGTACAACTCGATCTCGTCGTTCAATGCGGCCAGGAAGCGGTCCATCGACGCATGGTTCTCGACGGAAAAGAAATCGCAGTAGATGCATTTCCGTTCGCAGTACGGGATGTGAATATACATGGATGCCATGGAGCTCTTTCCTTAATTCACCATCGTCCCGATGCGCGGCCAGCGGAGCCTGCGCGTTGAGTCAGACGACCAATAGATAACGACGGCCTTGCCGATCACATTTTCGACGGGTACGAATCCCCAGAATCTGCTGTCGGCGCTGTTGCGCCTGTTGTCACCGAGGACGAAGAGATAGTCGCGTTCGACCGCATACTCAACGGCGAGGACGCCGTCGATCGTGACCGCCCTCCCCGTCGTATCGACAACATGGCCTTCGCGTACGATGAACGTATACCACTGCTGAATTGAGCGTTCATCCAGCGGGAGGACCGTGCCGCGCCGGGGCACGACGATCGGTCCGTAGTTGTCGGGATTGAATGCGGCGCCGCGGGGAAAAATGTCGGGAAACGGCTGGTGCGGTTGAAACCTGCCGGTCGGGGCGTCGTGCGCCGAGGCGGACGATGCTGCGCCGTTGACAGTCACGGCGCCGTTCGAAATCGAGACGGTGTCTCCGGGAAGGCCGATGCACCGCTTGACAAAATATTTGCCGCGCGGCGCAAACGCCTCGTCGCGCTCGCCCGGATATTCGAACACGATCACATCCGAGCGGCCGATGCCGCCCACGCCGTAGGCGAGTTTGTTGACGAAGATGCAGTCGCCCACGAGCAGCGTCTCCTCCATCGAACCTGTCGGAATCTTGTACGCGTCGAGCACACACGATTTCACCGCGAGCGCAAGGGCGGCCGTCACGGCAAGGAATATCAGCCTGCTTCGCATTCCCGTCCACATACCCCGCGGTTCAGTCATCGGCGTGGGTTCAATCGATCAGCGTGCCGACGCGGCTCAGTCGGATGGAGGAGATTTTTTCGACGATGTTGGCGATGGGCGTATCCGAATTCCACGACCAGTACACGAACATCGGTGTTCCCACGACATTCTCCTCCGGAATGAACCCCCAATACCGGCTGTCCAGGCTGTTGTCCCGATTGTCGCCCATGCCGAAAAGATAGTCGCGCTCCACGATGTACGTGCTTGCGGCCTTGTCGTCGATCGTGACGACGCCGTCGGCCCTCAGTGCGGGCTTGTGCCCCTCGCGGGCGATGAAGACCTCCCACATCGGATATGTCCCGGCGGTAAGCGGCAGCGTCATGCCCTTTTTCGGGATGACGATGGGGCCGTAATTGTCCTCGTTGAACGCGGCTGTTGGCGGAAAGATGCGTTCGTCGGCGACGCCCGGGGGAACAAGGCGGTACGAGTTGAACTTCATGTTCTTCGGCACCGGCGCGCGTTCGCCGTTGATGTAGACGACGCGGTCTCTCACCTCCAGCGTGTCGCCGGCGATACCCATGCAGCGCTTCAGGTAATAGGTAAACGCTTCGGGACGCACTTCCTCGCGATAGCCGGGAAATTCGAACACGATCACGTCGCCCCGGTGCACGCTCTTGAACGCGGGCAGGCGGAACCACGGAAGACGAATGTCCGTGAAGGGTATGTTCCGCGGGGAACAGCCTCCATAAATGAACTTGTTCACCATCAGGAAATCGCCCGTCATCACCTCGTTCTCCATGGAGCCCGTGGGCACCATGAATGAGGCGATCACAAAATTATTCAGGACGAGGAATCCGACGAGCACAATCCCCATCTCGCGGAAAAAGTCCTTCACCTTCGTCATGAACGCGACGGGTTCGGGTGTCTGCTGCTCTGTTTTTGCCATTTTATTTTTATTTGTTTTTTTTGTAGGGCGAAACGGTGTTTCGCCCCTGCTTAATCCGTCATCGAGAGCACGGCGAGGAACGCCTCCTGCGGCAGTTCCACCTTGCCCACAGATTTCATACGTTTCTTGCCTTCCTTTTGTTTCTCCAGGAGCTTGCGCTTTCGCGAGATGTCGCCGCCGTAACATTTGGCGAGTACGTTCTTGCGCATGGCGGCCACCGTCGTCCTGGCGATCACCTTGCTGCCGATAGCTGCCTGGATCGCGACCTCGAACATCTGCCGCGGGATGAGCTCTTTCAGTTTCGAGCAGAGCCGCTTGCCCATATCGAACGACTTGTCGCGATGCACGATCGTCGAGAGGGCGTCCACCGGTTCGCCGTTGAGCAGGATGTCCAGCTTCGTCAGGTCCGATTCCCGGTAGTCGAGGATCTCGTAGTCGAGCGACGCGTAGCCGCGCGTCAGCGATTTCAGCTTGTCGTAGAAGTCGAAGATGATCTCGGACAGCGGGAACTCGTACGAGATGTCCGCGCGCGTCGGATCGAGATACGTCGTCGTCTTGTAGATGCCGCGACGGTCCATGCAGAGCTTCATAATATTGCCGATGTATTCCGTCGGCGTGATGATCTGCGCCTTGATGAACGGCTCCTCGACGTGGTCGATGTGCCCCGCGGGCGGCATCTCGGCCGGATTGTCGACCGTCACGATATCGCCGTTGGTCAGCAGCACGCGGTACTCAACGTTCGGCACGGTCGTGATGAGATTCTGATTGTACTCCCGCTCGAGCCGCTCCTGGATGATCTCCATGTGGAGCAGTCCGAGGAAGCCGGCGCGGAAACCGAAACCGAGCGCCGTCGATGTTTCGGGCTCCCACATGAGCGACGAATCGTTGAGGCTCAGTTTCTCGAGCGAGTCGCGCAGCTCCTCGAAATCGTCGGCGTTGCTCGGATAGAGTCCGCTGAAGACCATCGGCTTCACGACCTTGTACCCGGGGAGCGGTTCGATGGAACCGTGCGCAAGCGACGTGATCGTGTCGCCGACCTTCGTGTCCTTCACATTCTTCAATCCGGCCGTGAGATAGCCGACGTCGCCGGCGGAGAGGATGCCCGTGCGCTTGCGCTTCATGCCGAGGATGCCGACCTCTTCGGCCTCGACGTTGTTCCCGTTGTGGATGAAGTGGAGCTTGTCCTTTTCCTTGAGTGTTCCGTCCACGACGCGGATGTACGCGATGGAGCCGCGGTACGCGTCGAAGAGCGAATCGAAGATGAGCGCCTTGAGCGGCTTCTCGGGATCGCCCGTCGGCGGCGGCACGCGCTTCACGACGGCTTCCAGAATGTCCTGTATGCCGATCTTCGACTTGGCGCTCGCCATGATGATCTCCTCTTCCTTGCATCCGAGAAGGTTCATCACTTCATGCTTCACCGTGTCGATCATCGTGGCGGCGGAGGGAAGATCGATCTTGTTGAGCACCGGGATGATCTCGAGCCCCGCATCGATGGCGAGGTAGAGATTCGAGATCGTCTGGGCCTCTACTCCTTGAGACGCATCAACGACCAAAATGGCGCCTTCGCAGGCGGCAAGCGAGCGCGAGACCTCGTACGTAAAGTCGACGTGCCCCGGCGTATCGATGAGATTCAGCGTGTATTCAACGTTATCCTTCGCAACATACGGCAGCTGGATCGCGTGGAGCTTGATCGTGATCCCGCGTTCCTGTTCAAGCGCCATGTCGTCCAGCACCTGATTATTCACAAGATCGCGTTCGGTGATCACGCCGGTATATTCAAGCAGACGGTCGGCCAGCGTCGATTTGCCGTGATCGATATGCGCGATGATGCAAAAATTCCTGAGACTCTTCATTGCTTCTGTTTTCCATTCATAAACTGCTTCGATCCTTCATCCGTGCTCTGAAACGAAAATGCCCGCCGTGCAAGTGGTGGGCAGTCTCCGGTTTATAAAGATACGAGAATCCTGATTGAAGTGCAAATTAGCGCAGAAGCATCATTTTCAGCGTTTCCGTGAAGACTCGGCCCGTCTTATCGAGGGCCTGCGCATGCATGCGGACGAAATATATTCCCGAGGGCGTCTCGGCGTTCCACACCGTCTCATACCGCCCCGCCTCGCGCGCCCCCTGCTGCAACACCGCCACGCGCTGCCCGAGCGTGTTAAAGACTTCGAGCCGGACCGCGGAGCGCACCGGCAGCGCATACCGGACGGTTGTGGACGGATTGAAGGGATTGGGGAAATTTTGCTCCATTGCGAAGACCGCCGGGATCGCAGCGGCCATTTCGGCCGCGACGGCCGTTTCGTGCTTCAGCACGAAGCGGATCGCATCCGCGCGGAGCACCCGGTTTGCCGTCTTGTCAATGCTCGCGTCGGTGATCGCGATCTCGACCGGCACCCCGGAGGGGAACGCGCGGCTGAAGTACGTCACCCACGCACCGCTGCCCGTGTTCTGATCGACGAACACCGAATCCGTCGCCGTCCCGTTGATCGAACAGACGTAGCGTGCGCGTGCCGACGCGTTCACGGTTTTCGGCACGAGGCCCATGATGTCGTAGATGCCGTTCTTCGGAAGCCGCTTCGTGAACCGGGCGCGCGCCGCACCGCCGATGGACGTGAACCGGCTCGTCGTTCCATAACAGTCGGAGGCGACGCTGTTCGACCAGGAACCCGTTTCCGCATACGAGAGCGGGTCGTCATTGTCCGCCACCGTAAAATACGGAATGACGTTCGCGGTGAACGGCAGCTTCAGCACGGGTTGCAGCGGATCGTTGCTCGTCACACGAATGGTATCGACAAGCGCCACAGTGACGGGAGAATAGATCTTCACCGCAACGGGCAGGGCGGACATGGCGGGGATCTCGAACGCCCCCGCCGGTATAAACGACACAGAGGAGAGCGATGTTGAAACGCACGACACGGTCAGCGGCATGATGCCGTTGTTCATGAGCGTCACCGTCACCGTCGTCGTATCGCTCTCCGACACGTCCCCTGCATTGACGAAGAGCTGCCTCGCGGAGATCGAACGGTCGCGCACGAGGGCCGAGATCTTCACGACGTCGGATGCGGCGATACGCCCCGCCTGTCCCGTGCCGTTCACGATGCGGTCGATAGTGACGCGTGCGCCCGATGCGAGCGTTGGAGTGCCGATGAGCACCCACGTTTTGGAATCGACCATCGAGGTGAACGTGCGTTCGAGGAAGACGGTGGAGCCCGCACGGATCCTGAACACGGAAGTGAGCGCTGCGTTCGCAATCGCCGGGACCTGGATGAAGATGTTATACGTTCCCGAGCGCGTCACTGTGTGGCTCCACGAGCTCCAGACCGAATCGTTCGTGGCAAGCACGGCCTGCCTGGCATCGGCGCCCCACGCGGCATTCGTCGTCGTCGTCCACGTTCCGCGCAACTCTTCATACCCCGAATCGCGATTGTCGATGAACACATCGTCGGGCAGGAAGGACAACGCTTGTTTCGTCAGATTGCCCATCGTGTCCGTCACGGCGACGGCGATCTTCACGACGCCGGAGGCGGGCATCGTACAGACCGCCCTCCACGTGTTCACTCCCGACCGAGAACACGCGAGCACGGTCGCACGCTCGTACATATCCTTCATCGCGACGAAGGGCTGCTGCTGATAGATCGGTTCGTTCGAATGGATCGTGATGGCAAGCGTCTCTCCCTGGCGCTCCTCCGTTAACGTCAGCACGGGTGCGATGGAATCGGCGGACTTCCTCCAGCGCTGCATCGCCTCGACCGCCGAGCAATAGCGGAACGTGACCCCGGGATATTTCACTGCAGCGGCATGCGCGAGCGAATCGATCTTCACGAGATTATCGAGAAAATCCGTTTCGGGAAGATGTCCCCAGAGGCACGCGACCTGGTCGGTGCCCTTGGAAGCCTGGAGGAATATGTCGTTCATGACGGCACTCGTTGTGTTGCCGATATGTTTCGAGCGGAGGTTCCATCCCCTGCTGCCGCCCCCGAGCTGGTAGTTCGCGGCCGAGGGACGGAACGGCACCCAGAGGCTCGACGAGAGTGACCAGTCGAAATTGTTGTCGATGGGTTCGTTCGTCACGAAGCGCTTCGCGGGATAATCGTCGTCCATCGAGTACAGGAGGAGCTCGTCGAGATGCTGCTGCCACGAGTTGTCTCTGTAATGCCATCCGGCGCGGAAGGACACGGGGTAGCAGTTCTCCTCGAGCAGGAACTGCGCCATCGTCACGTCGAAGTCGTCGCGGCACTCGGTGAAACTGCGCGCCTGGTTCCAGTAATATTTCCCGTCGCTATTATAATCGGTCCACGCGAACGTATGATAATGCAGCGAGAGTTCGTCGCCGAACTGCGCGGCGCGGACACCGTGATATTTCTGCATCAGGTAGAGCGTCATCGTGTTCGGGACGGGCACGTCCGTATTGAGCGCGTATCGGAAAATATTGCCCGCCATCATCCACCACGTGAGCTTCATCGGCGTGCCGTACGAGTCGGTGAGGCGCGAGCGGAAGGACGGCTCCATGACCTTGTACGCGTTGAGCGCCGGATCCACGTAGAGGGAGAGGTTGTACCGCGGGGTGTAGCGCGACACGTCCATGCCGTCCCAGACGGCCGTATCGGACCCGAGCACGAGATACACCGTGCCTCCGGCCGACATCGGCAGAGAACAGAACAGGGTGAGTACAGCCATGCAGCACAGTACGAGCTTGTACATACAATTCATTCCTTCCGTGCGGGATGAGGCGCCGTCATTTCCCGGCGTCGAGCGACGCGTCGATGCTGCCGAGAGTTCCGGCGGCTGTGCGCGACACATGGTCACGATACCCCATCATTGCCGTCGACACCTCGGCGCAAAATTCGGCATCGGTGATGGCGCCGAGGTTGATCTTCACATTCAGCTCCGCCCCTTTGCAGGCGGCCTGGATCATCAGCACGGCCACGCCCGCGTCCGTCACGGAGTTGGCGTTCCCCTTCGCTGCGGCAGTTCCCGCGAGGTCGAGAGCCTGGACGCAGAGATTCATTACTTCAAGCGGCACGCGCACCGCCTCCTTCATCGCATGCTGTATCGCCGCGGCGCGCACGGTTTTCTGTTCGTCCGTTTCCTTCGGGAGCCCGAACGCATCCATCACTCCGGTGAACGCCTCCGTATCCTTGTCGATAAGGGCGGTGAGCTGCGAACGGACATCCTCCGACTTCACGAGGACCGCCTGGATCTCGTCCTGCACGTCGGCGTACTTTTTCTTTCCGATGGTGAGGCGGCACACCATGGAGGTGAGCCCGGCCCCGAGCGTGCCGGCGAGCGCGGCGATGCTGCCGCCGCCCGGGGCGGGCGAATTGGAGGCGAGTTCGTCGGCGAAGGCCGCGACGGTCTGGTCAATGAGCATTGTCTGTGCTTTCAGGTTGATGATGCTGTTGATAATTGGTACTCGATGATCTTCTTTTCCGCAGCGAACGGATCGAGCTGGCTGAGGTTGAGCTCCCTCACGGCGATGTCGCAGAGCTCGCGTTCGGAAAGCGCCGCGGGATCGCCGTGCCTCGCGGCATAGAACCGGCCAGCCATGAGCAGCGCATCGAGCGGCATGAGGCCGACGAGCTCGCTGCCCGTGACCTCGACGCCGAGCGTCGAGGCCTGCCGCTTCACCTCCTCGAACACGGTGTGTGGCGCGGTGACGGGATAATCGACGAGGTTGATGGAAACCTGTGCGATGTTCGAGCGTTCGAGGAGCACGCCCATCGCCTTTACCGCCTTAAGCGTGCCGGGAATGCGGCGCGCGGCGCCTCGCTCATCCTTCACCACCGCGCCCGACTCGTCCTTCATGGGCCTGCCGATCTCGCGTATGCGCAGCGCGATCTCCTGCGCCACGGCGGCGTCAGCCGTGTTCAGATTGACGTTGTATGCGATCAAAATTTTTCTCGCGCCGGCGATGGTGCCGCCGGAGCGTTCGTTGAACGCGGCGGGACCGAAATCCGGCTTCCATGCCGGACCCGCGAGCCTCGCGGCGAGCCCTTCGTATTCGCCCTTGCGGACGTCCGCGAGGTTCCGCCGGGCGGGATTCGACGCGGCATATTCGTAGAGGAACGTGGGGATGTTCAACTCCTCGCCGACTCTCCGCGCATACCGCTTTGCAAGCTCCACGCACTCGTCCATCGTCGTGCCGCGTACGGGTATGAACGGCACCACGTCCGTCGCGCCGAGCCTCGGATGTGCTCCGGTGTGAAGGCGCATATCGATGAGCCCGGCCGCCTTCTTCGTCGCTTCGAACGCCGCCTCCACAACCGCGTCGGGCGAGCCGACGAACGTGACGACGGTGCGATTGTAATCCTTGTCCGGCTCGACGCCGAGGAGCTTCACGCCTCCGACCGCCTCGATGGCGGCCCCGATCGCGCCGATCACCGCCGCGTCGCGGCCTTCCGAGAAGTTCGGAACACATTCGACGATTTTTTCCATACAGGAGAATCCCTTGCTCGTTGTGTGTAGGGCGAAACGGTGTTTCGCCCATTTTTTCAATTTGCGCGGGGGCGAAATATCATTTCGCCCTACAAAAAATATAAAATTAGAATTCGAGGACGGTGCCGTTCTTCACGACCTTCCATACGTGATTGATGCCGAAATGGTACGGGATGAACCGGTAATTCGGCACGTCGTAGAGCACGATGTCGGCCCGCTTGCCTACCTCGATGCTGCCGTAGTCGGCCGAGAGACCCAGGGCCGCCGCGCCGTTCAACGTGCATGCGGTGATCGCCTCCTCGGGCGACATGCCCATGTGCGTGCATGCGATCGTCATCATCATCGGCATGGAGAACGACATGCACGAACCCGGATTGAAGTCCGTCGCGATCGCGACGGTGCAGCCGGCGTCGATCATCGCGCGCGCCGGCGCGTATGCGTGGTTGAGGAAGAACGACGATCCCGGCAGCAGCGTGGCGACCGTGGAGGACGACGCGAGCGCGGCGATGCCGCCGGGGGAGATCATTTCGCAATGGTCAACGCTCGCGGCGTTCAAGCGCACGCCGAGTTCGGCGCCGCCGCCGGGGGTGAGCTGGTCCGCGTGGAGCTTCGCCCGTATGCCCTTCCCGTGCGCGGCACGAAGAATTTGTTCGGCATCCTCGCGCGAGAAATAGCCGGCCTCGCAGAACACGTCGCAGAAGACGGCGAGCCTGCGCTCCGCGATATGCGGGATCATATAGTCGCAGATGAGCGACACGTACTCGTCCTTCCTGCCTGCGAATTCCGGCGGCACCGCATGCGCGCCAAGGAACGTGGGTACGACCGTCATAAAATGGTCGCGGCGGAGTTCGCAGATCGCGTCGAGCATTTTCATCTCGGCCTCGGGCGAGAGACCGTAGCCGCTCTTGATCTCGGCACAGGTGGTGCCGTGCATCATCATCATGTTCAGGCGGCGGTTTCCGGAACGCAGCAACTCCTTCTTCGTCGCCTCGCGCGTGGCGTTCATTGTCGAGAGGATCCCTCCGCCCGCGGCGGCGATCTCCTGGTACGTGCGGCCTTCGGCGCGAAGCGCGAACTCGGTCTCGCGGCTTCCGGCGAAGACGGCGTGCGTATGCGAATCCACGAATCCGGGCAGGGCGACACGATCGCGTGCGTCGAGCACCTCGATGTCGTCCGTCTCGCCCGAGGGGGTGATCTCTCCGGCCCCCGCGATGCGCACGATGACGCCGTCGCGTATCTCGACGCCGGCGTTCGCGATGACACCGACGTCCTTCATCGCCGCGCCGGTCTTCACCTGATTGCCGTTCGATGCGACGGTGACGAGCTGGGAAATATTTGTAATGATCAGATTCATGTATGTCCGATATCGGGTGTGGAAGCGGAAACCGCGGCATGCAC
>JAVBYH010000343.1 GCA_030824175.1 Bacteroidota bacterium
TCACGTGGAACACCGTGTTCACCGACACGGGGAATGAAAAACCGGCGCGCGGCTGGAGCCGTGCGAGCACCGGCGTCTTCGATTTCGGGGCGTAGCGCTCGTCGATCTTCTGGATGCCGAGGCTGTCCGTGTAGCGGTACGGGGCAAAAATGTCCGAATAATATTCGATGTTCGCGCTGTAGACGTCGAAACGGAGGCCGACGTTCGCGATCATGCCCTCGAACTCCATCTTGTCCTGCACGTAGAGCGCCGCCTCGTACGGCTTCGCCGAATACGCAGTAACGCTGCCGCCCGCGCGCGAGGAGACGTTCGACACGTCGTCGACGTCGATCGAGTACATGTTGCCCTGGATCCCGGCGAGCAGCATGTGCGAATTCGTGGCCTGGCTCGTGATCGACGCGTCGAGGCTCGTCGTGTGCGTCTTCTCCGATTGGAAGTCGGCATCGAGCATGCCGAACGTAAATCCGTCGGGGATGTTCTGCCAGCCCTCCCAGACGAGAGGCGAGGAGACGCCGTCGAGCTGCGACGGATCGGTCACAACCGATCCGTCTGTCGACGTCGTTCGGAGCGAGTTCAATTTGATCTCGTAGAACGTGCTTTTGCTCAGGGCCTGCGTCCAGCGGAGGCCAAGCTGCAGGTTCTCATCGAGCGAGCGTTTCACATTGAAGACGCGGTCCCACGTCCAGTTGTACCATCCCGTGGATTGCCGTCCGGAAAGCGTGTGCCCGTCGACACGTGAGAACGCGCCGCTGAAGCGGAGGGTCTTGCCGCTCCCGAAATCGTAGACGATGTTGCCCATCACCTGACGGCTCTGGTTCGGTTCCGGCGTCGGCACGATCGGCCACGTATTTTCCGAATGGACGGCGACGAACATACGCACGTCGTCCGTGAGCGGTCCGCCGAAGTTGCCGTCGAGCGAATAGTCGACGAGGTTGCTGTAACTCTTGCCATAATCGCGGTGGGCCTGGAGCTTCCACATTGTCGCGAGCATCGAGGCGAGCGTCATTGTGTCCTTCCCGTAGCGGCTCGATGCGCTCGGGATCAATCCCCAGTACCCCGTCGGATACGTCTGATCTCCGCCCACCCATTTCTCGGGCGTGTCGAGCAGCGTGAGGTACGGATTCGCGCTCGGATCCCACATGCTCGGACCGAAGTGCTTCAGGCCGGGAGCCCGCATGCGCCCTTCGGCACGGCCGGTCCATTTGTCGGCACGGCCTTCCTTCATCGTGATGTTGACGATGCCCGACTGGGCGTTGCCGTACTGCGCCCCGAATCCGCTCGTGATGACCTCGACCTCCTCCACCGCGCTCATGATCGGGTTGAACGCCGAACCGCTGTTCAGCGGATTCATGATGCCCATGCCCTGGAGGTTGTATAATTCCTCGTTGTCGCGGCCGCCGCGGAAATGCCCGTCGCTGATGTCTGCCGACAGGGAGAGAACGCTCGAGATGCTCTGAATGCCCGGAACATTCACGACGTCCTCGCCCCGGCGGATCTCGCTCGTCGATGTTTTCTCGCGTTCAACGTCGGGACGCGCCGCCGTGACGACGACTTCCTGCGTCTGCACAAGGCTCTCCTCGAGCACGAAATCCACCGTGGTCGTGCGGTTCACGTTCACGATGATCTTCTGCTGCACGACGCCCCTGTATCCCACGATCGACGCGGCGACGCTGTAGACACCCGGAGGAACATTGAGGATGAAATAATTACCCTCTATATCACCCGCGGCGCCAAGCGAGGTGCCCCTCACTATTATATTAGCGAACGGCAGGGGCTCATTCTTTGGGTCGACAACCCGCCCTGCAATTTTTCCGGCGTTCTGCGCGAGTGCCGAAACGGACAGCAGAAAACACAACGTCATTATTTTTTTCATATGTCTTCCCTTTGGGGCACGAACGATAAGCGTACGTTTGTCACCGATGCCGATAGCGGGGAATTGCCGTTCCCGGGGAGGAAGCCCTTTCAACTATCGTTTATTTTTTATACCTTTACAAAAATGATTCCTAATATCGGCATTGTTCTTGTCGAAGTTTAGCAGAAAGCAGTAGAATATCCGCAATTAACAGTTGATTGCGTCGGAACCGCCCAAACGGCCTCATTTTCATGATGAATGATGACTCAACCAAGCGATAGCGAAAAGGCGGGGATACTCGCGCAAATATTGCAAAGCCCGGGATTTCAGGAATCGAAGCGGCATCAGGAGTTGCTGCAGTATCTCGTCGAGAAATCCTCGTCCTCTACATCCCTGAAGGAGACGGAGATCGCGCAGGATGTGTTCGGGAAGGATGCGAAATTCGATCCCGCCACCGACCCGCTGATACGGTCGTACATCAGCAACCTCAGGAAGAAGTTGGATCACTACTACCTGACGACGGACCATGAGTATCACTACAAGCTCGAGATCCCGAAGGGTCATTATCTTGTCAGGTATACGAGCGTCACTCCCAAACCGCCCCTAGCTGCACCGGCCGCGAAGCGATTCGGCGGTCAGGCCGGCGCGATCGTCGTGCTGAGCCTTGTGGTGCTCGTGCTCGGGTACAGGGAATACGCGCATCGGGCTCAGCCTCCGGCTGGCGCGCAGAAGCAGGCGGCAAATCCGCTCTGGAATGAATTCGTGCAGCCGAACGGACGTCCGACGCTCATCGTGCTCGGCGATTTCTTTTTCCTGCGCGAGCGTTCGAAAGTGAACGACGGGTACTACCGCTCCATCAAGATCAACACGATCGACGAGTATCTCGATTCCATCAGCCGGGATCCGGAGTTCGGACGCAAGTTCACGAAGAACACGTTTACCTACCTCAGACCGAGCGCGCCGTGGGGCGTCATGCAGCTGTTGCCGATCCTGCAGAACGCGCCGCAGGGAGTCACGCTGAAGCTCGCATCGCAGTTCACCTCCGACGACTTCAAAAGCAACAACATCATCTTCATCGGTTCGTTTAAGACGCTCCATCTGCTGAAAAGCCTCCTGGGCGCGTTCAAGATCGTGTACTTCACCGCGCCGTCCAGTTTCCGCATACAGGACGGGAATTCGGATTCGGTGTATGTCTTCACACCGGAGCGGCTCGCCGCCGGCAGCATGGAAAAGGACTACGGCGTTGTCGCCAAGGGCCGCGGCCCCGAGGGGAGCTGCATCATGATGCTGCTCGGCTTCTCTGAAAGCGGCGTCATCCAGGCGACACACGCGGTCAGTGATCCGTCGCTCCTGGCGACGATCGCCGAACACTATCCCTCCGGCGCTTCCATCGATCCTTCATCGGTCACGCTCGTGATCGGGGCCGAGGGAATCACCCAGTCCCTCTACAACGCGGACATCAAGTTCATCTCGGGACTCGGATCTCCCCCGCCGGATTCAGCAAAAGCCCCCTGACAAAAAAAATGCTTCCGCCCCTTCATCAGGGACGGAAGCATCCGCGCTGGCTGATCGTGCGCATCAGTTTTTAACGAGCATGTCCTTCACCGTCTTCACAAGCGTCTCCTTCGAGAACGGCTTTGCGAGATAGTTCTTCACGCCAAGCGTCTCGGCGATCTTCTTCATGTATTCGTCGGAGCACCCGCTCATGAAGATGAACGGAACCGACTTCACATCCTCGCCGTATTCACCCTTCTGGATCAGATCGTAGAATGCAAAGCCGCCCGTCTCCGGCATCATGACATCGCACAAAATAAGGGACGGGAGCTCTTCCTTCATCTGCGCCGCCGCTTCCTTCACCGATCCGACCGTCCGGATATTGGCATATGTCTTCTTCAGGATATGGTCGACGAACACGAGGATGTCCCTGCTGTCATCCACAACAAGAATTACCGCCGAGTCTTCGGGCAGTCCAAGCTGTCGCTTCACATCCCTCGTCAGGTATTCCTGTTCCTCCTGCGTGATGCCGTAGAGCGAGCTCAGGTGCGTCAGCAGCTCGCGTTCTTCTTCCGTGATCCGCCCCTTCTGCCAGCTCGCGCGCAGCGTGTCGATGTACGAATTGACTTGCACCGACCTCAGCAGTTGTGCGTGCTCGTCTTCGCTCACATCGAGGATGCCGCGCAGCGACAACAGGAGATCGTCGATATGTTCGGGCGTGATCGACGCATCCATCAGCACGAGGATCGCCTTGTACGATTCGAGCAGCCGTTCCTTTATCTTCACTTTCTCGCGCTCGATCCAATTTTCCTTTTCCTGCTCGAACTGCCGGCGCAGTTCGTCCTGCACGTTGGCGTTTTCAAGCCGGACCTTTTCGAGCGCCTCCTCATGCATCGTGGTGCGCGCGGCTTCAAGCTTCGCCTGCATTTCCTGCTGCGCCTGTTCCTGCGAGGCGAGCAGCTTCGCGGCATATTCCTCCTCCATCTGCGCCTTCAATGCCTCGCTCGCCGCAGCGGATTCCGCCATCCCGGCTTCGGGCGCCGCCGTCGACATCTCGACGAGACGGTCGGCGAGTTCGCGGTTCAGACGGATCCGTTCGCTTTCGATCGCCGCCTGCACTTCTTCCTTCATCCTCCGCTCCCACTGCTCGATCCGGTCGCGGTTCTCATCCTTCAACGCTGCATATTCACGCTCGCCTTCAAGCTTCTGCTCCTTGATGGATGCCTGACGCGCACGCAACTCGAGCTCCTTCTCCTCGCGATCCTTCTCCTCTCGCTTGGCCGTCTCCTCTTCCCACTGTTTCTGGTACTCCTTCAGCTTGCGATTGAATTCAACCTGCACCTTCTGGTTCACCTCATCATGAAGCTTCACATGCTGCGCTTCGTACTTTTCCTTCAACTCCTTCTCGCCCCGCTCCACGATCATCACGAGAATGCGCTCTTCGAAGGCACGCGCGTATATATTTTTTATGTCATACTGATACACCTTCCGGATCTTGTCGAGTGCGTCGTCGAGATTCCCCTTCTTGATCGAATCCTCGACACTGTAGAGGATCGCGCTCACTTTTGCCTGCCGGTCTTTATCTTCAATTTTTGTAGTCTCTGCCATTTCTCCCCTTTTCCATGATTGTTTGTGCCCAGCGTTCGCCGATTCATACTATTAATTACATACGATCCCAATAATCCAATGAATGTAGTGTCATATGATACTATGATTTTTTTGTCATAAATGCTATTTTTATTTTGTGGTAATTTGAATTACGCTAAATGACGTATGGTACAGGGAACAACATACTTTTTCTGAAGGAACTCTCGAGAAGAGGGTGCAGAGAAGGGGGCGCGGGCGTATCTTGAACCAGGACAACCCGAAAGGCGGATAAGAAATGCGCTTTCGGGTTGTCCTGGTTTGTCGTCGTTATGTAAGCCGATCACATTGTCACAAGCTGTCTCCCATGTCCGCCTTGAACTTGGCGACGAGCGCCGTATGCCAGTCGGTGGTGGTCTTCAGCTTGCCGAAGAAGAAGCGGAGGATCTTGGGCTCCTCGACGAACGTGAGGCCGCCGACGAGGGCGCGGTTCTCGTACAACCAGACGATGCGGTCCACGGCGTACTTGAGCTGCGAGAGTGTAAACACGCGGCGTGGAACGGCAAGCCGCAGCAGTTCCATGTTTGCGTATGTTTCATTCCCCTGATCGTCGCGCTGCTCCGAGATCGAACCCCGCTCCATGCCGCGCACGCCGCTGACGAGATAGAGCGCCGAAGCAAGCGCGCCTGCCGGATACTGGGTCTGCGGCACGTGGCTCAGGAATTCCATCGCGTTCAGGTGGCAGCCGAGGCCGCCCGCCGGCGTGATCACGGGGACGCCCTTCTTCACGAGCTCGCTCACCATGTACTCGATGAACTGCGGCCCCTGGTTGACCATGTTCATGTCCATCGTTTCAACGAGCCCGACGGCGATCGCCTCGATCTCGCGCACAGACATGCCGCCGTACGTGAGGAAGCCCTCGTAGAGCGTCACGAGCTCGCGCATCTTCATGAACGCGTCCCTGTTGTTCGTGCAGATGCCGCCGCCGCGCGCGCAGCCGAGCTTGCGCGCGGAGAAATAGATGATGTCGCAGAGGTCGGAGAGCTCGCGCGTGATCTCGCGGATCGTCATGTCCTTGCACGCCTCTTCGCGCGCCTTGATGAAGTACAGGTTGTCGGCGAGAAGGCTTGCGTCGAACACGATCATGAGCCCGTGTCTGTCGCACACCGCGCGCACCTGGCGAAGATTTTCAAGCGAATGCGGCTGGCCGCCGATGAGATTGGTGCCCGTCTCGATGCGCACGAAGGCGATCTTGCCGGCGCCGTGCTTCGCGATGACGGCCTCCAGCTTCGCGATATCCATATTGCCCTTGAACTTGCAGTCGCTCGTCGTCTGCAGCCCCTCTTCGATGATGAGTTCCTCCACGCTGCCGCCGTTGAGCATGATGTGCGCCTTGGACGTCGTGAAGTGATAGTTCATGGGCACGACAGAACCGGGCGTGACGTAGACGCGTGAGAGAATGTTCTCCGCGGCGCGCCCCTGGTGCACGGGAAGAAAATATTCCTTGTTGAAAATTGCCCTGATCTGGTTCTCGAGTTTGGTGAACGTCTCGGACCCGGCGTAGCTGTCGTCCGCCTCCATCATCGATGCAAGCTGCCTGTCGCTCATCGCGTTTACGCCGCTGTCCGTAAGCATGTCCAGAAAAATGTCGCGATTCTTCAGAAGGAATGTGTTATTCCCCGCTTCGTTGACGGCGGCAAGACGGCGCTCGATGGGCACGAGATCGAGCTTCTGCACGATGCGCACCTTATGCATTTCAAGAGGAATCACTTCACCAGAATAAAATTGTACGTTCGACATTTCTCTCTCCGTATGGTGTATTGTTGATGTGTCTATGGTGGTAAATTCCGGTGATGCCGCCGGGCGCGCCTTCGCGACCCTCGTATTTATTAATAATGCGACAAATTCCATTTGATGCAATCCCTTCGCACTGTTTTTTTGCATGACGATGCAAAAAAAACGGCCCCCTCCCGTATATCGGGAGGGGACCGCCAGGCGGTGCGGGAATCGTTCACGACGGGCCGGAGGAGCGTCCTATTCCGTGAACTCCACGACGTCCGCGCGAATCATGACCTTCGGCTGCGTGTAGACGAAGAGGTTCAACACATCGGCGTCGTACCGCACATTCACGAGGGCGAGCTTCCGTCCCTCGACAGGCCCGTGCGAGGCCTCATAACTCTTCCATAAATTCTCGAGCGCCTCCTTGTACAGCATTCCCGAGCCGTCCACGCGAATGAGCGCAAACGTGTTCGTCACCGAACCCATGGACATGGACATGCCGAGCAGGTAACCGGCTTTCGATTCGCCCGAAACGCCGCGCGCAACGATCTTGAAATTGTTTTTGGACAGCTGTACGTCCGTGATGTTCCCCGCGGTGAACATGCCGCCGGAAGCGCAGCCCGATGCCGTCACAAGCACCGCGGCGCACAGGATCGTAACAAGGAATGAACTTTTTTTCATCGTCGATATCTCCTTTTTCAGTTGTATGATGGTAGGGGTGGGATGGTACACGAACTTTCTCCTATACGGAGATACCGGCAAAAAGTTATATGCTGGCGGCTATTGCATGCGCGAAATCTTCCTGAAATGAAATCCATAGATCGCCGATAGGACCGCCAGGGAGAGCAGCTTCGGCTTCCTGACAATCGTCCAGATGAAGAGCCTCCAAAAGTACATCCGTTCGCGGCCGATGATCCCCAACTTCACGAAGCACTTGCCCAGCGCCTGCAGGTACCGAACCCTCATATGGAAGACATCTTCCTTGTGCGGCTCGTACGTCCGCAGCAGCGTGAAGATGCGGGCGTAAAAATGTTTCGGCGCATAGATGGTGTTGAGTATCCTCCGATATCCGGCAAGGAGGGTGTCCACATCCATCTTCGGTATGAAATTCAGCGAAAAATCGGTATTGTCCCCGGTAAAGGCTCCCAGCAGCCGCCCCTCCTTCTTGAGCCGGTCGTAGAGCTTCGTGCCCTTCGGCGCGTTCAAGAGGCCGACCATCGCCGTCACGATGCCGCTCTCCTGAATGAAATCGATGAGCCGGTCGAATATCGTCTCCGGGTCCTGATCGAATCCGACGATGAAGCCTGCCTGCACTTCCATCCCGGCGCGTTGGATCTTCTTCACCGACCCAATGAGGTCGCGATTCTTATTCTGCACCTTGTTGCATCCGATCAGGCTCTCCTCATGCGGAGATTCGATGCCGATGAACACCGTTTCAAATCCGGCGTTCACCATGAGCCCGAGCAGGTCGTCATCGTCGGCAAGGTTGATCGATGCCTCAGTCGTGAACCAGAAGGGAGACCGGTTCTCCGTCATCCACTCGATGATCGCGGGCAGAATGTTCTTCTTGAGTTTCTGTCGGTTGCCGATAAAGTTATCGTCGACGAAAAAAACAGGCCCCCTCCATCCCGCCGCGAGAATGTGGTCCAACTCGGCAAGGACCTGCCCCTGTGATTTCGTCCGGGGGATCCTTCCGTTCAGCACGGTGATGTCACAGAAATCGCAATCGTACGGACAGCCCCGGGAATACTGGATGTTCATCGAGGAGTACATGTCCAGACGCGCAAGCTCCCACCGCGGGAGCGGCGTCACGGCAAGATCCGCCCACGCCTGGGACGCATAGACCCTCCGGGGATGCCCGTCCTCCACATCGCGGATGAAGGCGCCGAGTGTGACTTCGGCCTCGTTCAACACGAAATGATCAACCGTCTCGAAGAGCTCATGACTGCTTGTAAACAACGGCCCGCCAGCCGCGATGGGCCGGTGGAGCCTGTTGCATCGCCCGATGATGTCATTCGCCGATGCGGTCTGGATGGACATGGCGCTGATGAACACCATGTCTGCACGGAGGATGTCGGAGTCGCGGAGCGGTTCGACGTTTGCGTCGACGAGTCTGCACTCCCACTGTTCGGGAAGCATGGAGGCGACTGTCAGGAGGCCGAGCGGCGGGAAGGCGGCTTTTTTCGAGACGAATTTCAGGGCATGCCTGAAACTCCAGAACGTATCGGGATACTCCGGATACACAAGAAGAATCTTCATATCACCCTCACTGGTACTTCTGGCCCCCTCCCAATATATCAAATTAATCAAAAAAAATCCCCCGGCCGCATCCGGCCGGAGGATCTATGTGTTTCCCCATCTGTGTCCGAAGAACCTATGGCTTCGCCGGCTCCGGCATCGTCACCGTCTTAACATCCACGGTGATGGCCTCGAGCTTCTTCCGGATGTCCGCTGGCACGTCTTCCTGCACGCGGCCGCCGAGGTGTTTCGCGAAGAATTTCTCCATCGCCACCGTCATCGCGAGCCTGTTCTCGCGCCCGCGGTACCCGTGCCCTTCGTCGGGCGCGCACATGTATTCGACCTGCAGTCCGAGCTCGCGGGCCGCGACGACGATCTGATCGGCCTCGGCCTTCTTCACGCGCGGATCGTTTGCACCCTGCACCACATAAAGCGGCGCCTTGATGTTCTTCGCGAAATTAAGCGGCGACTGCTCCTCGAGCATTTTCTTCTCGTCGGGTTTTTCCATGTCGCCGACGCGTATCGCGAATGTCTTCTTCATCGGCGCCCAGTACGGCGGGATGGAGTTGAGCAGCGTGATGATGTTGGATGGGCCGACGATGTCGAACCCGGCTGCATACAGCTCCGGCGTGAATGTGAGTCCGGCCAGCGTCGCGTAGCCTCCGTACGAGCCGCCCGCGATCGCGATGCGTTTCGGATCGGCAATGCCCTCCTTGATGAGATACTGCACGCCGTCGGTGATGTCGTGCTGCATCGCGCCGGTGCCCCACTGCTTGTTGCCCGCATTGAGGAATTTCTTCCCATATCCGGTCGAGCCGCGGAAGTTCGGCTGCAGCACCGCGTAGCCGCGGTTGGCGAAGAACTGCGCGTAGGGACTGTATCCCCACATGTCGCGCGCCCACGGTCCGCCGTGGATGAACATGATGACGGGCAGGTTCTTGGGGTCGACACCCTTGGGGATCGTGAGATACGCGGAGATCGTCATCCCGTCGCGCGCCGTGTACCGGACGGGCTTCATCGGTGCAAGATGCTCGCTCGGCAGCGTGGGGCGCGACTTGTAGACGAGCGTCGACGTTCCCTTCTTCGTATCGAAGAGATAGCGCGAACCCGGATCGACATCGCTCGCAACGGAGACCATCCACAGCGTCTCGTCGTTCGTCATGTTGACGATGGCCACCTCGCCCTGCGGAAGCGACTTCTGCATGGTCTTATAGTCTGTCTCGAATTTCTTGTCCTTAAAATAGATGCGCTCACGGTCGCCGGTGTATGTCGTGGCAAGCAGCTTTTCCGTCTTCTCGGAGAACACGGCCCCGCTGAAATCCACTTCGTCCATCGGGTCTTTCTCGAGCACTGTCGTTGTGAGCGAGGCGAGGTCGAAGAGCTCGAACTGCTGCTTGTCCACCGCGCCCTTGTTCGTCGTCATGTACACCTTCTTGCCGTCGGGGGTGAAGCGGATCGTTCCGAACGATTCGTCGGAGGTGGTCGTGTAGATCTGCGTCAGCTTGTCGCCGTCGACGCGGAGGAGTTCGCTGCCACCGTCCGCCGTCTGGCGAATGCCGAGCCTCACGCGGCCCTCGGGATCGATGTCCCAGCCCGCGATGTTCTCGTCGTTCTTCCGCAGCAGCGTCCGCTTCCCGGTCTCGATGTTCACGCGGTACACGTCGTGGAGTTCGGCCTTGCGGTCGTTCAAGCCGACGACGATCTCGTTCGGGGTCTTCTTCGGCACGTCGAGGATGTACGCGCGTACCTTCGCCAACGGCGTCAGGTCGCGCGCCTTCGGCACGGGGTCGCCCTTCTCTTTCGGGTTGACGGCATAGACGCGGAAGTTCTCATCGCCTCCCTTGTCCTGCACGAAAAGGATGTATGTTCCGTTGCGCGACCAGAAATAGTTTGTCACCGGCCGGAGCGAGTCCGCCGTGACGGGCCGGGCCTTCTCGAAGGCCTCGTGTGTCTCCTTCACCCAGATATTCTGCACATTCCTGTATGGCTTGATGAAGGAGATCCACTTTCCGTCAGGCGAAATCTGGGCCCCGGAAATGTCGGGATTGCCGAAGAACAGTTCCCGGTCGATGATCGGCGGAAGCTGTGCGAAGAGGACGGTCGAGCACAGGATTGTGAACAGCAACGATAGGAATACTTTCATGGCACCTCCGGTGGTTGTTAAGGACGGCGTGGATTGGGCGTACGATGCATACCAAATTTCTTGTTACGACATCACGCAATAAAAGTTTCATCGCCGGACGCGGCATGCGTCATTCATCCGACGCATCCAACTGCTTCATGCGGCTCTCCAGGAGCCGGTAGAAATCCGAGATCGCCCCGCGATCGAGACCGTTGTTCGCGCGAAAACGACCGATCATCGCGCCGGCCTCGCGCACAGTCACTGCATCGAACGCGGCGACGCGCTGGAGGGTTCCCGTGCGCTGCTGGTTCAGCACCGGGGCGAGGTCCATATACCGCTCGCCCTCGGGCGTGTGGACGGTGAACGCCCGCGCATGCCGCTGTCGGGCCGCGGCGGTAAGCGGCGACGCCGCGTGGATGCCGTGGCGAAGCATCGCGGGCTGGTCCGCTTTCATCGCAACCCAGACCGGAACGACCGGCGTCATGATCGGGTTGCCGAGCATGAGCCAGAGCGTCGTGAGCGACGGATCCTCGCCCTTTTTGACTCCCTGCATGATGAGCGACGATGCCGTGGAATACCGGGGAATGAAATCGGCGAACGGGATCATCATCTTGTCCGACGCATCGAGGGGCAGCGCGGATTTCAAGAGATTTGCACCCGTCAGGGAATGTGTCAGGGAGCGCGCGGCATTGTGAAGGATCGTTTCGACGGTGAGATCCGCCCCCAGCAGCCCCCAATAGAAGACATCGTTGGCCGTATTGTAGCGAATATATCCCTGGCCGTCGTCGGGAGTGCCTGAGAACGAGAAGTTCGTCCGCACAAGATATCCGTGGGGAGCCGTACGGGGATCATTGACGTCGAATTTCGTATAGGCATAGGGATCGGTTTCGTAATATGCCGCGCCGCCCTGCGCATCGATGACGCCGAAATTCGCCTCCACGCCCCGCTTGCCGGCGGTCTCGGCCAGGAGCGCCTCGAACTCCTTCAGCGTCGCGCATGTGGCAAGCGCCTGCCGCATGAGCACGCCTTCCTTATCCATCTTCCCGGGGTACGAACGGTATTTCAGATTATATGATGCGGTGTTGATGATGCAGAATCCGGCGTCGTTGCTCCCCATGAAGCAGTCGGTCTCCGCTGTATCCGCGACATCGAACACGCCTGCAAACGCGTGCCTGCCGTCCATGCAGTACGACAGCTTGTTGTCGAGCCTGCCGGTGTCGCGGTTTTTCCAGATGAGGGGGCGGCCGTCCTTCGTGGACTTGCCCGAGATGATCACGGTGGTGCACGCGTGTGCAATGCCCGCGGAGAGGAGCAGAAGGAAGAGTATCTTGGTCATGGGTGTATGCCTGTGTTCTGTAGAGGGGAAGTTGACAGTGGATCCTGTTTGTAGATCGCGCAGAGGAACGCGAACAGCTCCGGATGGTTTTGCTGAAACCTGCCCGGACTGTTGAAAAAATATTCGCTCACGACGGCGAAGAATTCCGCGTGATCCGTGAGCGCATAATCGTCGATGTCCGAGCGGAGGCGCTCGATGTTCCTCATTTCATCGTCCATGAGCTCCAGCCATGCCGGAATGGAGGCATTGTCGATGAGGATCGCCGGCACGCCGTCGGTCGAGCCGTCCGCCTTGTCGAGCAGATGCGCGAACTCGTGGATGGCGACGTTGCGGCTGCCGTTGGCGCCGCTGAATCCGGCGGCGAGGTCCCGGCGCGACACGAGCAGCGTATAGTTCATGAATCCGGTGCCCACCATGCCGGCGCTCTGTTCGTCGTCCCGTTCCTTCGAATCGGTCTCGAAGCGTTCGTTGAACATATCGGGATACACGATCACCTCGCGCAGGTTCGTGTACTCGAAATACGGAAAGGCGAATGTGGGGATGACGGCCGCCGAGGCGACCATCAGCCTCACCTCGTCGTCGATGTCCGTCTCCACGCCCACGATGCGGACGTCGGCAAGGAAGAAGAGGACGCGCACGTTGAAGAGGCGCTTGTCCTCGCCG
>JAVBYH010000340.1 GCA_030824175.1 Bacteroidota bacterium
GAGGCTGTAATTCGTCCGCGTGGTTTTCCCCTCCCACACATTGTCCTTATCGATGTAGGGGGAGGTGTAGCTGTCGAAATCCTTGACCGACTGGTCCCCGATGAAGTAGCCGGGAATGCGAGAGAGGAGGGGATGGTCCATCGCTCCCTGCTGGTCGATTTGTTGTGCCGGGCATGTGCCTGCGAGGATAAAAAGAAATACCGCGATGAGTGTGGCGTTTGTTTCCATTGTGTACTCCCGATGTGTATGAAGTACGATAAAATAAATTATTTTCCCGCCAACGTCAATTCATAGTCGCGCACGCCACGGCGCCAGGAAAGCGCGCGCCGGCTGAAAATGTTCTTGTGTGTGAATGGAAAAGTGTCTACTTTGCTGTACACCCCATGAATACCATCCGTCTCCTCATCGTCCTTGTGACTTGCATAGCAAGTCTTTCCCATGCTCAGGTCAGGCCCGATACGCTGCGCTATACACCGTTCATCTGGGAGTCCGCGCCGCCGTCGGACTGTCCGTTCGAGCCGTCGAAGGATCTGAGCGGCATCAGATTCCTCGGCGTGAAGAGCGGATTTCGCGTGGGGGACACGTGGTATCCTTCCTGGGCCGCTGACGGTAAGCTCTATTCGCCGTACACAGATGGACGCTGTCCCCGTCTGGATGGCGGGCGGGATCTGTCGATCTCCGACGGGAATGTGCCGCAGGGGTACGGACTGGAACGCACATCCACCGGGAATGCCGTCATCGATGGGGAAGATCCGCTCGCCATGACCGTGTACAGCCTCGGCGTGTCGCACGCTTCGTCGCTGCCGTATCACGGGCGCTACCCTGCCGGAAGCCTCGTCCACAATGGCGTGTGGTATTACGGAACGTACTGTCTCGATCCGGCCGGCAGCACGACATACGGCGAGAAGAAGTACAACTGGCCATGGATGGGGCCGTTCGTCGGATTCCGCACGTCCACCGACAATGGCCGGTCGTGGAAGGAATGTCCGCATACGCCGTCAAAGCCGTTGTTCGGAGAGACCGGCCTCAATGGGTACCCTGTGAAGATCGGTTCGCCGCATTTCGTCGACTTCGGAAGGAACATGGAGCACTCGCCCGACGGTAAGGCGTACCTCGTCGCCCATGGCGCCGACACGAGCGACACGAAGCCGCGGTTCTATAACGACAGCTGGATCACCGGCGATCAGGTGTACCTGTTGCGCGTGGAACCGACAGTCGGAACCATCAACGACTACTCGAAATACGAATTCTATGCCGGCACAGACGCGCAGGGGGCTCCCGTCTGGTCGCGCGAGTTTGCGAAGATCAAACCCCTCCTCGAGTGGAACAACAACATGGGCTGCGTCACCGTTACGTACAACGCGCCGCTGAAAAAATATCTCATGTGCGTGACCGATGGCGGCAACACCTGCGCGAAGATGAATTCGTACATCCTGGAATCCGGCGCGCTCACCGGACCGTGGAGGCTCGTGACGTACCTGAAGGACTTCGGCGAGCAGGCGTACTTCGTGAACTTCCCGTCGAAATTCATCGGCGCAGATGGAACGACGGCATGGATGCTCTACTCGGGCAACTTCGCCGTGGATTGGAACGGGATGACGATAGCGCAGCATCCGCCAGGAAGCCACTACGGCATGGTATTTCAGAAGATCGAGTTCCTCAGATAGTTGCATTCCACACTTCCGGAACCTAATGCGGCGCTTCGGCGTTATCAGGTGTGCAGGATTTTTTGTATATTAGTGCACACCCTATGAAGCAGCACCGAAAATATTACGTACTCGCACTCCTCCTCGTCTACGCACTCGGTATCGTGTTGCCGATGGAACACGACCATCCCGAGGATGTGACGGGTTCCGGCCGTGCCGTGCTGACGCAGCACGAGGATGCCGACAATTGCCGGCACATTCCCGTGTCGGATCACAATGAGTGCGCGCTCTGTTCAACGTACAACGGCAGGGCGACGGGGGCGGTTTCCGGGTCGCCGGTGCTCAGCGCGCCCTTCCGGGAGGCCGTGTGCGCAGTGCAGCAGCCGTATTTCCATTCTCTTCATTTTCTCTCATCCCAATCGCATCGCGGTCCCCCCGCGCTCGCAGCCTAACACGTACTTCCCCATCGATCGACCAGCATCGGGCGCGATGACGCTGCCCGCATGTCCATACTCTATGAAAGTACCATGATGCAGCACGCGATGACAATTCTCTGCTGCGCACTCATTGCATGTACCGTGTCCGCAGGCGCGAACTCCGTTTCGCTGCGCGGCACGGTGACGGCGGCGGACACTCGTCTGGCGTTGGAAGGCGCGACGATCTACATCGTCGAACTCCAGCGCGGCACGACGAGCGATGCGCAGGGTGCGTACGCAATTGACGGTATCAGGCCCGGTTCGTACACGGTGATATGCACGATGCTCGGGTATTCAACCCGGCGGAACAGCGTATCGCTGACGGCCGATGCCCGCCACGCATTTGTGATGGAGCCCGAGGCGATCACGATGTCCGGAGTGACGGTGACGGAACAGGGAGGGAAGAGCGGCTACGCCGCTTCCAACCAGTCCATCGTCATGCTGTCTCCGCTCGAGCTTTCACGGCACCGGGGGCAGACGCTCGGGCAGCTGCTCGAGAACATCCCGGGCGTGACGCTCCTGCAGACCGGACCCGCGATCGCGAAGCCGGTTGTACGCGGGCTGCACAGCCAGCGGATTCTCGTGCTCAATGCGGGCGTTCCCCAGGAAGGGCAGCAGTGGGGAGGCGAACACGCACCGGAGATCGATCCGTTCGCGCCCGCGCAGATACAGGTGCTCAAGGGAGTGGCGGGTGTGGAGTACGGAGCGGGAGCGATCGGCGGGGTGATCTCGATCGAACCGAGAAGGCTGCGGGAATCGACAGGCATCGCCGGGGAGCTTACGCTCAACGGCTTCTCGAACAATCGTCAGGGCAGCGGGTCGCTCATCCTCGAGGGCGCGCACGAGTTCCTGCCGGGTGTGAGCTGGCGACTCCAGGGCAGCATGCGCAGGGCGGGAAATTCACAGACGCCGTCGTACTGGATCGGCAACTCGGGCTTCTTCGAGCGCGACGCATCGGCCGCGATCGGCTATTCGGACGAGCGATTCGGCACGGAACTTTACATGAGCCGTTTCTCCACGGAACTGGGGATCTATAAGGGATCGCATCTCGGGAATCTCGACGATCTGCTGCGTGCCATTTCGTACGGGCGTCCTCCGGCCGACGACGATTTTTCGTACGCCATCGACGCGCCGAGGCAGGACATCTCGCACGATCTGTGGTCGGTGCGTTCGTATTACGTGATGCCGCGCATCGGCCGGTTCGAAGTGCAGTACGGATGGCAGAGCAATCATCGTCAGGAATACGACGCGCATAAGCGTTCGCGCGGCCTGCCGAATGTCGATCTCACGCTCACAACGTATTCGGTGGACGTCAAACTGAGGCACGAGCCCGTTGGGGATGTGTTCGGCACCGTCGGCGTCAGCGGCATGCGCCAGGGAAATGTGGATGTCGGGCTGTCGTTCCTCATACCAAACTTCAGATCGTACAAGGGCGGAGCCTACGTGCTCGAAAATTGGTCGGCCGGTGCGCTGACGCTCAACGCGGGCACGCGGTACGATCACCAATGGACGACGGTGTATCCGAACGCCGTGCGCGGCATCGCAGAGACGGTGCATGAGCATGGGAAGCTCTCGGGGGCGCTCGGGGCGATCTTCGAATTCGCACGGCAGTGGACGTTGGGAGTCAACCTGGGCACGGCATGGCGGGCGCCGGGCGTGAACGAACTCTACAGCTACGGTGTGCATCACGGCACGGCCCAGTTCGAGATCGGCGACGCGCGTCTGCGGACCGAACGAAGCCTGGGAGTCGACGCCACGGTGAAGTACGCGGGGGACGTCGTGCGCGGGGAGGTGAGCGTCTATAACAACGTGATGAACGATTTCATCTACCTTCATCCGTCGCCGCAGCCCACGCTGACGCTGCGCGGAATCTTTCCCACATTCGTCTACCGCCAGGCGGACGTGGTACTGCGCGGGTTCGACGCGTCCTTTGAAGTGCAGCTCACTGAGCGGTACCGCATGGAGGGCTCCGCATCGGTCGTGCGCGGAGAGAACACCTCCGCCCGCGAGCCGCTTGTCCAGATGCCGGCCGACCGGCTGCGCATCAACAACCACTTCCACATCGGCTCGGCCGGGCCGGTGCACGACGCCTATGCGGAATTCGGCGGAACGTTCGTGCGCAGGCAGGACCGCGTTCCGACGAATGTCGACTATCTCGACCCGCCGGCGGGATACGCCGTGGTCGAGGCTTCCGCGGGGACGGAACTCGTCGTCGGAGGCGCGGTCGTCAGGACAAACATCGCCGTCAAGAACCTGTTCAACGCATCGTATCGCGATTACCTGAGCAGGTTCAGGTATTTCATCGACGAGACGGGACGGAACATCATTCTGCGAGTGCAGATCCCGATCGGCGATTTTAAATAATTCAGGATTGATCACTTAAAAAGGAATTATATACATGAAACAGTATTTCATTCATACAGCAGTTATCGCACTCTTCAGTCTCTCTGCAATCTTCACCAGCGGATGCAAAAAAGAGGACAATCCCGCCGACGCGCCGCCGGCGCTCGAGCATGCGCCCCCGACAACGATCGTCGTCACGCTGACGAACGCGGCGACCGGCGAGATCACGACGGCGACGGCGCGGGACACGACAGTCGTCAAGGGCAAGCCCGCCGTCGAGGGAACGCTCGCGCTGAAGGCCGGCGCCGTCTACACCGGGAAGATCACGCTCTATGACGAGTCTAAAACGCCCGCGGAAAACGTGACGGGCGAGATCGAGGAGGAGAAGGACGGGCACATCTTCGTGTTCACGGTGAAGAACGGGATCCCGGCCGGCCGGATCGTCATCGGCGATCTTGACAAGGACTCGAAGGGTTCCAATGTCGGACTGACATTTAAAATAACCGTTGCGTCCGGCGCGGCCGCATCCGGCATGCTCAACGTCGTGCTGCACCACCACGACAGCGGCAACAAGAACGACAACCTCTTCGATATCGACGTGGACCAGAATCTGCCGCTGACGATCCAATAAACGCAAGGCACCGCCTGCATGCAGCAGACGTACCGGATCCCGCAGGATGGAAAGTCGTCCTGCGGGATCCGCTGTTTTAAAAATACGGCATCTGTCGTATTGAAGAGAGACTCGTCCCGTTCGTACCTTTGTTATAAGAGATTCGACCACCACAATTACTCTCGAGGAAAGCGAACCATGAAAGCACGCACCATAACAACACTCATTCTGTTCGTCATCGGCGTCTCTCCGGCACAATGGACCAAGGTCAGTTCGCACACGGCCGGTGTCGGAGGTAACCTCACCGCTCATAAATCCACATTGTTCATCTACGGTTATTTCAACGGCAACAAGGTGTATCGGTCGGCAAACAACGGGGCCAGTCTCACGAACATCACCGGCATGTTCCCAAACGACGTGTATGCCGTCTGCAGTGTCAAGGACGACGTCTTCGCCGTGTCTGTGAATTCGGGAACGGGAGCGGGACGCTTTTACGTTTCCGCCGACGACGGCGTGACGTGGTCGGAGCGTTCGGTGATTGCGACGGTCACGGGCAACGGGGCGATCCTGGGCATGACAGTCGACGGGTCGACGCTCTATGCCGTGTCGAATAGGAAATCCTTCTACGCGTCGACCGACAACGGCCTCACATGGCAGGAACGGCTCGTGAAGACAACGGCCGGGGGCAACCTGGTCTCCTTCGCCGCCATCGGTTCCACGTATACGGCCGTCATACTGGGAACGGGCGCCGTCGTGTCTACGGACGGAGGAGCGACGTGGGAGACGAAGAATCCGGCAAGCGCGACGATCTCATTCGTCTACGCATACAACGGCACGATCTACGGCCTCCCTTCCGGAGGCGGTGTCGTCAGATTCAACGCGTCGACGAAGGCGTGGGACGCCGGCACCGGCCTGCCCGATCTGTTAACGTTCGAGATACCGAAGGCGATCATCGGCAGCGGCGGGACATTGTACGCGTACTACGTGGCATTCTTGACATCGCAGGCTTCCGTGTTCTCGTCGACGGACAACGGGAGCACATGGAAAAAACTTTCGGCAACCGGCCTGCCTGCCACGGTGAATCCCGGCGCGTCGGTGAGTGCGCTCGCCGTGAATTCCGCCGGATTGTTCCTCTACAATCAGAGCCAGGCGGGAACGGTCATCGACACTGCGAAGACCGGTTTGTACAAAATGTCCGTCGCCACCTCTGTGACAGGAGCGGAGCGCCGCCCCGCCGATTTTCAGTTGTCGCAGAATTATCCGAATCCGTTCAATCCCGAGACGGTCATCGGATATCACATCCCGAAGAACGGGCCCGTTTCGCTGAAGGTGTACGACGTGCTCGGACATGAGGTGGCGACACTCGTTGACGGATATCACGCCGCGGGTGCGCGTGCGATCCGTTTCGATGCATCGGCGCTGCCGGCGGGCGTATATCTCTACAGCCTGCGGACCGCGGCGGGGATGGAGATGAAGAAGATGACGTTCGTGAAATGACACATCGCCAGTACAGGGGCGTGTGCGATACGTCCCAGCTATGAAATTGATATGACTGTACAATTGGAGCGTGTAGGGCGAAACGGCGTTTCGCCCCGGTTAAATATCGGACGATAGTTCGGCAGGGCGAAATATCATTTCGCCCTACAACGTTGCGTCTGCGAACCGACATTTTGCTTTTGGGGGAATGAACGCGTATCTTTTTTGCATGAAACGTCGAGAACTCTTGATCGCCGGTGCCGCTGCATTCGCAGCGGCTGTGCCGGGCGCGCGCCGTGCATTCGCCGATCCCGGTGCAGAGAAGAAAACGGGACTGGTTCCCCTCATCCACATCACCGATCTGTACCATCCCCCGCAGGATCCGGACGACCACATCGACCTTGCTACTGTGGCCGCACTCACCGAGTATGACCTTAAAGGCGTCGTGCTGGACGCGACATGGAAGTTCATGCATGCCGCTCCGGACGGATTCGATGTGCGACGCGACCCGGGCTTCATCCCCGTTACGCAGCTCGGTTACATTCTCGGCCGTTCGATCCCGACCGCTTCCGGTCCCATCCGTCCTCTCACGCATCCTCATGATACGGCCATCGACAGGCCGACGGAAGAGCAGGGAGGCATCCGGCTGTTGCTGGACATCCTCGACGATGCGCGTGAGACCGTGGTCGTCTCGGCCGTCGGTTCGGCGCGCACGCTGACCGCAGCGTTCAATCGCGAGCCGGCGCTTGTTCGATCGAAGGTGCGTGCCGTGCTGCTCAATGCCGGGTCTACAGCCGGACCCAAGCGCGAATGGAATGTCGGTCTGGATCCCGAGGCGTACAAGGGACTCTGGGCATCCGGGCTGCCGATCCACTGGTATCCGTGCGCCACCGAGAAGAGCGCGTTCAATCCCGATCATGAGCGCGGGACGTATTGGAAGACGACGCACGCCGCGATCTTTCGCCATCTCAGTCCGCCGCTTCGCGCCTGGTTCGCGTATGCATTCCAAGGAAACTCGCGCGTCGATGTCATCGGTGCGCTTGCGGAGGATGTGCAGCCCGAGGCGTGGAACACGCTGCTCGCGCAGGAGCGGAACATGTGGGCGACGGTCTCGCTTGTCGCGGGTGCGGGGCGTGTGCTTGCGAACACTCCACGGGGGTGGAGATTCATTCCGTCGGCCGCTGCTCAACGCGATACAGTCTGGCCGTGGCGGCTCGACAGCATCGCCGCCGCTGTGGATGCCGATGGGGTGGTGTCATGGGATGTTGGGGAAGGGAGCGTTCGACTCTTCGGGAGGAAGCGGGGGCCCGGATTCGGCGAGGCGATGGCCGAGGCCCTTGCATCACTGCTCGGCACGCTCCCGTGCTGAGCCCAGCACTTTGATGATCTCGTCGCGGATGGCGTGGAGCCTGTACGGTTTCTGAACGACCCCCTTGATCCCTGCTTCGAGCAGATGGTCGCGGGTGATCCCGTCGAGATATCCGGAGGCCACCATCACCTTCACCGAGTCGTCGAGCGCTCGGAGCCGCTGGTAAAGTTCGCGTCCGCCCATTCCCGGCATGCCAAGATCCGTGATGACGAGATCGATCGCATCCTTCTTCGTTCGATACACCTCCAGCGCCTCGGCGCCGCCGCATGCCACATATACGGTGAAGCCGGACCCATCCAGATATTCGAAGAGCATATCGCGGAGAAGCGGTTCGTCGTCCACGACAAGGATCGTCCCGTGCCGGGGCGGTTCGGGCCGGTGGCCGGCTGCGGGTTCTGCGTGTTCATCGCGGGCAAACGCGGGAAAGTAGAGCGTGAACGTCGTGCCCGCTCCCGGCGTGCTCTCGACGTTGATCATGCCGTTATGCGTCTTCACGATGCCATGCACGATGCCCAGGCCGAGCCCGGTTCCCTTGCCGGGAGGCTTCGTGGTGAAGAACGGATCGAAGATGCGCTGCCGCGTCGCCTCATCCATTCCCACGCCGGTGTCGGCGATGCTGACCGCAATGTAGTCTCCCGGTTCGGCGAGGGAAAAAAGCTTCTTCATCGCATCGGGAGCGACGCAATATTCGGAGATTGTCAACGTCCCGCCGTGTTCCATCGCATCGCCGGCGTTCAGTACAAGGTTCAGCAATGCCTGGTGGATCTGCCCTGCGTCTCCCAGGATGGAACGGCCGCATGCACATTCGTTCGTGATGATCGAAATAGATTTCGGAAGGAAGTGCGCCAGCATGTTTTTCAACTCGGTGATCGCATGCGCGAGCAGGATCGGTTTCAATTCGGCCTCCCCGGGACGGGAAAAGATGAGCAGCTGCCGGGAGATGGACGTGCCCCGTTCCGATGCCTCGATGATCCGCTGCGCGTATTTCTGCAATTCGGGATGCTCTTCCAACTGCTGCAGCAGCAATTCAGCCGACCCGAGCACCATCGCCAACAGATTGTTGAAATCGTGCGCGATGCCGCCTGCGAGCGTGCCGACGCCCTCGAGCTTCTGCGATTGCAGGAGCTGCTGTTCCAGACGCTTGCGGTCGGTGATGTCCTCGACTGTTCCGTCATAATACAGCGTCGCCCCATTCGCGTCACGGAGGGCGCGCGCGCATTCTTTGACGTAGATAACCGACCCGTCCTTGCGCGTCCAGACCGATTCCAGATCCTGGATCTCGCCGCCGGCCTCGATCTGCTCCCGGAACGATCTCCGCTCGTACGACGGCTCGAAAGGTTCGGTCTCGAGGTTCTTCGCCTGCAACTCTTCAAAGGATGAGTACCCGAGCATCTTCACAAGCGTCGGATTCGCCAAAAGGACGCGGCCGTCGGCGGTGGTGCGATAGAGGCCGATAACTGAATTCTCGTAGAGCGTCCGGAAGCGTCGCTCGCTGTCGCGAAGCGCCTCTTCGACCGCTATGCGCTCGGATATTTCCCTGCTTAAGTGCGCGTTGTTCTCCTGAAGCTGAGCCGTGCGCTCCTCGACGCGCGATTCCAACAGTGCGTTGGTCTCTTCCACCTCCTCCTGCGCCTTCTTCATTTTCGTCATAAGGAAAAAATCCTTCCTCGCATAGTATTCCATGGCGTATGATGCCATCATGCCGATGAGGTTCATCGTGACGAGGAAAAAGAAGTTGTTCAGGAGAATGGGAACAGGGATTTCGGCGAGCTGAACGGCGGCGATGAAATACATGCCGACGATCATCCATCCGGCGAGCGTTCCCCAGATGAACCTCAGCCGCAAGAACGTATAACCATAGATCAGCACCAGAAGGAGACCCGAGTAATAGAGGTAGTTGACCGGAGGCGGCGAATAGAGGATCATCGCAGTGAACCCGGCCGCCGTCAGCAGCAGGATGAACACATGGAAGACGGGAAGCAGGGGGACCAAACGTTTGTGGAACGTGAGGAGCGCGATCAGCAGCGTCACAGGACAAAGGATCGCGTAGCGGATGAACCACAACAGCTGTGCGTGGTTGGGCGCGAGGTAACTGTCGAGGATGCCGAAGAGTCCGACCAGCACGGCTCCCATCACAAGGGCGAACCGGGCATACCACAGGGAACGAAAGCTGTAATACCTGAGGAACGGTTCCTCCAAGGCGGACTCCTGCCCTGAAAAGCGCAGGGTGAAACGGTCGAAGTGCATCCGATAGTCCGACCGCAGGCCGCTCATGTTCACAGTTCGTTGTGTTGTACCCATCGCTCACCGAGATGCATCGATCAGTTCGTGGAAACATCAATGGATTGAACCGCACAAATTCGTCAAAAAAATTTCACGTATACCGAAGTTACATGAAAAGCAGGCAACATCCAAGCCCAACTAGGGATGTATTTACGACACCGGCCGTCATGCAGTCGTCCGGTGTTCGTTGTTTAAAATGCAAATTCTTATGATATTGACTCCCACAATCATGGAGGGCATAATGCGGTGCGGGACATGTACTCGTTTCATTGGAGCGGCGGTATTTCTTGCCGCCTTCTCGATGCATGCCCCGGGGGGAGTGACCCCGGGCAGGAATGATCTTAACGAACCGCTCTCACTCTTCTTCGAGACGAAGTATGCCCTTGCGCTCCCAATGTTCGAGCGGATCGCTGCGAGGGACCGGGAGAGCGCGGAGGCGCTGACGTGGCTCGCCGAAACATATAGGTGCTTGGGACGCACGGGCGAGGCGATCGTGACTGCGCGGAAGGCGCTCGGCTACTCGCCATGCAGCAGCTTCGCGCATCTCGTTCTCGCCCAGGCGAGTTATCCCGACACCGATACAGTGTCCGTGCATGTGACGGCTGCCGCCGCATGCGACTCGACCGACCCGAACGCATGGCTGATGATGTGGGGCGAGGCCATCCGCCGGGCGGATCCCGCGCTGCATGCGCGATGCCTGTCCAAACTCGTGGAGACGGGATTCTTTACAGAGGCGGCCCTCGCGTATGGAAGGGCCGAACTCCGGACGCTCCCGGAGCATGCGATCCTTGTGACGAACGGAGACATGGATACGTATCCGGCGCAGGCCGTTCAGGTGACTGAACACTTCCGACCGTTGACGAGACGTGCTTTTCCCTGTGCAAGGACCGCTTCAGCGATCATGGCATGTTCTATCTCTGGAGGCCGGGCCGTGACGATGGAAGAGCGGACGCTGCAATGGCTCGAACAGTTCGAGGCGAACACCGAAGAAGGGCGCGTGTCGACGAAGGAGATCAAGGCGATCCGAAATTCGCCGCGCGTCCGCAACCGCTGATACCCAGACGCTGAAACTCAAACTCGTCCGACAACAGGGATGTGAGAAGATGAACGCGCTCCCGCTCGGCACGCGCACCTATTGCGCCGCAGTGGGATCTGGAGCGTACTTCGTCGTGAAGTTCCCCCACTTCAACGTCGCATTCCCCGACGTCATCTCCCCGGCGAGAAAGACAAAATCCGGCATCGAATGTTTCAGCGCGAGCTGCGAAAACGGGAAGTCGAGGTTTACCTCAGTCGCGCCGTTGGCTTTCGTCCACCGCGAATATTTGCCGCTGACATTGATGAGGAACGTGGAGTTCGTGCCGCTTGAATCGATCAGTCCGTACCCTCCCACTCCCTCGCCCGTCGTCCCGAGCTCGACAAGGGGAAGGCTCGCGCCGCCGGTCCATGTTTCCTGCACCTCGTCGAGGGAATTCCGGTATTCCCCGCTGCACTCGTACGTGGCGGACGTTGTCTTCATCCACAGGACAGTCCGCCCCAGCCCGTAATACGGCATGAAGATGGACGGCGTGATGGAGTTCGGATGGAAGGAGTGGACGTCCGCGAAAAAATCGAGGTTGAAAACGATGTGCTGCTTCAGCGTCCCCTTGCCGGTGTATGTATAGTCGAGCGTGCCGTGCCACTCGGTGATGTTGACGGGATTGCTCTTCACGTTCCTGATGGAAACCTGGAGCGTGCCGCCGGAGGTCGGACGCGTGACGGTGATGTCGTTCGCGGACCAATTTTTGACTGTCAGCGGAGCACCGTTCAGCGTGACCGTTCCCTGATCGTCGGCGAAGTCGCCGTGGATGTTGTAACTTGTCGATGTGGACGACGCGTCGCCGGACGTCAATGAGATCGACGGCGCAAGAAGTTGAAGCGTCCAAATGACTGGCGATGCGGGATGCACGAGGCGCGATGCGCCAGAGACGTCGAGATTTTTCTTCGCCATGTCGCTGAGGACGTCGCCTGTGAAGAACGGCCGCTGCGGCCGGTCGGCCTTTTGGCTCACCTTGTTGATGCCGAGCGTGCGATCGAAAAAATACTGGGCGGTGACTGCGGATTCTGCGTCGTCCGTGGGAAGGCTCCAGCCGAGGTAGAAGCCGGCGGTGCTCAGCATGGGCAGATATTTCTTGTCGAACCCGCCGCTGCCGCAGGCGTCGAAGTAGACGAGGCTGTTCTTTGCGAACGACATGTACTCGCCGATGAATTTCATGGTGACCATGTAATGGACCGCCGTGACGGCTTTTCCCGCGACGACGTCATTCATGCCGGACCCATAGACGAGGTAGCCGCTGTCGACGAGCGCGCGGTACTTCGGGATGTTGACCGCATTCACGACGTCGGTGGTCCACATGGCGAAGATCGGATTCGGCACGAGATTGTGATCATACCCTGTACCGCCGTGTGCCGTCCAGTAAAAGATCCCGTCGCCCGAGATGTGGACGAGATTTTCGATCGAGGGGACATCCGGTTTCGACAGTGTATAGCCGACCTGCGCACACCACGATCGGAGGAGCGTTACCGTCTGCGCCGAAAACGGGAATGCGGCGCCGAGCGAGTTCATGATGCGTGCATTCGATGTACCGGGAAAAACGTCGTACGTTTTCCGGAGAATCCCGGGTCTCGTCTCCAATCGACCCTTCAGGACGCCCGTCGTACCCGATCCCCGTGTGCGATTGTTCAGCACGAGGAACGGACTGCCGTCGACGAACCGGGCCCA
>JAVBYH010000342.1 GCA_030824175.1 Bacteroidota bacterium
ACAACGGATGCCCACCCCGCACGGATCACTCCGGAATCCGTCACGATCATCGCATTGCGTATCTCAAAATTTCGCACGAACTGTCCCGTCAGCTCGATCGCGCCCGCGCCCGTCATCACCTCCGGACACACAAACTTGCGAAGCCCTGTCATCGCCTGGATCTCCTTCTCCGTCGTACGGCGTGAATCCCGCTTTTTTCGAAATATATCCGAATATCTGTCGAATAGCAATCGTCGATAGTACAACACGGTCGCTGCAGGTCGTCGGCACTACCGCCATTACAGCCACGTGGCGCGGTGCCACAGTCGCTCGAACGGCCCCTGTGTGTGCGTCTTCAGCCACCACCTACAGAACGTCATCTGTACGGCGATGAGCGCAACGCCGACGAGCATACTGTAACTTGCGCCGGTCACCCGGTACCATCCCATCCCATATCCGTAATAGATGAACGAACCGATGACGGATTGCATGATATAATTGGTGAGACTCATGCGGCCGTACGGGGCGAGATACGCGAGGACGCGTTCGACCGCGCGCACCTGATACGCCAGCACGAACGATGAAACAAGGAAGATCATGAACGCTAGGTTCGACCAGGACGTGACGATAAGCGACAGGGGTGAAAGGACGGCCTCGCGCGCTACGAAATCGGGCAGCGCGATTTTCAAATAATAAAACGGCAAGAAGATCAGGAGCGATATTCCCATTGCATACTTCCACGCCCGGATGTTCGCGGCCGATACGATAAACAGTCCTCTGCGCCCAAGGAGCATCCCGAGCATGAACAACGCCGGCGCCTGGAAGAACCGTCCGTTCTCCCACGACCAGTGGACGACCGCGAGCCGCCCGTTCACAAGATTCCCCTTCGCCAGTTCAAGGAACGACTCCCCGCCGAGATACGCGCCGATCTGACCGAAATAATAATCGGACATCCTCGCCGGGGCCTGCACGAGCGGATCGGTGAGCGCCGCGCCAAGCTTCGCCAGTTCGATCGGCTGCAGCATAAGGATGAGCGCCGTCGCAAACACGGCCCGGTCTCCCCATGTGGAAACGGGGATGAGGGCGAGTCCCATGACGGCGTAGAGGGCAAGAATATCGCCCTGATAAAAGACCGCGTTCAGCGTACCGAATCCGAGCAGCAGGAAGAGCCGCCACAGGAACCGCCCCCTGAAATCCTTCCCCTTCTTCCGCTGGTTGTCGAACATGATGAAGAAACTGAAACCGAACAGCAGCGCGAAGATCGCGTACGACTTTCCCGCAAACAGGAAGAAGAGCGTTTCCCACACTCTGCCGTCCAGCACTTTCATCCACGCCGGCAAATAATCGGGGAAATAGTAAAAATCGAAATGCTCGAGGTTGTGCAGAAGGACGATGGACATCACGGCTAGTCCGCGCAGCGCGTCGACGACGACGATGCGCGAAGGTTTGATATTGGTGTCTTGTGGTATCATGCGTATCGGAACTGTTATTGTATGGTCATGTGAAGAGCCCGCGCCCTGCCCAGCAGGGCGGGGATGTTGTCGTATTTTTTATAGACATCGACGACAGAGCGGACCGTTGCGCACCGTTCATCGATTGTGCCAGAGAGCAGGATGTACGGGATGCGGCGCACTTTAAGATCGGCGATGATCTGCTGTTGAAAATTCCTGCGCTCGACCTCGCCGGATCGGTCCCACGTGTCGTCGTACGGGATGTCAATGTCGCACAGGAACACGAGGTCGTACCGCTTCTCCCCGGCCTCCGCGAGACGCGTCAGCCGCTCGGAGGCACACCCGTGATAGGAGAGCGAGAAGACAAACGTGGTTATCGCGTTCGTGTCGGTAAAGAGGATCCTGTTCGCCTTGAGGAGCATGTCGTCTTCCCGGCTGATGTGGCCCTCGGCGATCTCGGCCAATTGGTCGAGCGTCAGCCGACGGTCGACCTGATGCTCCATCCAGTATTCCCTGCCGTATTCCGGCATCCACACCGTTTGGTACTCGGAGGCGAGACGCTGCGAGATCGTAGTCTTCCCCGATGACGGCGCCCCGACGAACACAATATTGACGATGAGGTCCCGATACACGACGGGCGACAGAAACTCCCGATGCCTGAACGCGTCTTCCCGGATCCGGGTTGCAGAGACCGGTACTCTGCAGCGCGCCTCGTCGACAATCCGGTTCACCGCTCCGAGCGCCCGGCTCATATGCTCTCCGTACGCTTCGCTTGAATAGAAATGCGTGACGGACCTGCCCCCAAGGAGCTTCAGTATATAGGATTCCTGGATGTCCATTATTTCGCGCGTCAATCCGGTGTCCGGCGGGCCGCCCCACCCTTCGATCACCTCGACGCGGGGATGGAGCCGACGGATCCACTGTGCGCGGACGGTCAGGGGAATCGGCGTCGCCTTCGGCGAATCGTAGATGACGACGATGACATGCCCGACTTCGGCGAGGGCTGTTTCGATGAGCAACTGATGCCCCCGATGCAGGGGGGCGAACTTGCCGAGGATCAGGCCGACCGTTTCACTGTTCCCGCCCGTCATAACAGCTCCTGAAGGGCGGGCCGGGGACTCGCGGGCAGCAGCACGCGCCATTGACGAACGCCAAGCACGCACAGCACGAGGAACACGGCGTACAGCCCCGTTGTCAGGTAGAGCTCCTTATACAAGTACACGAAGACACCGACGACATCCACGGCGATCCAGAAATACCAGGACTCGATGTTCTTCCGTGTCGTCAGCCATTGGGCCGCGATGCTCGCCGCGGCGATGAATGCGTCGGGATACGGTGCTGCAGCATCCGTGTACCGCACCATGAGCGTTCCCCAGAGAACGCTGCCCGCGATAGTGCCTCCGATCCAAGGGCCCTTCGACCGCAGTTCGCTCACCTTCAGCGGCGCTGCGTTCCTGCCGCCGTGCATCCAGTGATACCAACCATAGATCTGGAAACCGACGTAGAGCATGTGCAGGAGCATGTCCGAGTAGAGCTTCGATTCGAGGAAGATGTAGATGTACAGCGACACCTGGACCAGTCCAATGGGCCAGCACAGTACATTCTGACGCACTGTAAGCCAGACTGCCATGAGGCCGCAGAGTACGGCGATCGCTTCTATAATTGTCATAGCAGGGAGATCAATAAGTTAACGGACGGCCCGTGAGGACAGCGTCCTCAGGCCAAGGACAATGATGAGGATCAGCAGGCCGGAAAAATACAGGATCGTGAGCGAGCTCTTCACGATCGTGCATACATTTGTCGTCTGCGCCAGACACGGGGATGTGACGGGATAACGTGTCAGCATCATGATGATCCCGATGTTCTCGAAATAATCGAACGCGCCGGCAAGCAGGGGAAGCGCGCACACGAAGAGCAGCGCACTATCGAATTTGCCGAGTTTGTCGATCACGAATGCGGCGATCAGACAATATGAGATGCCGAACAGGAACGGATACGCGAAATCGAGCGGGAGTTGCGTATAGAGGTACGCGCTCCTCCCATCCTCGCCCAGCGCGGCCAACAGGGCACCAGCATACTCCACGGAATATCCCGTCGGCATCATGTCGAACGGCTTCATCCCCCCGGCGAAGCTCATCACGCGGGGAATCGTTATCGCAACCATGATGACGTACACGAGCGTGGCGGCGGTAAAGAGGAGGAGAATGTTCCTTCCCTGCATGTGCCGGCGCAAGAGTTCTTTCATCTCATCCTCCGTCAGAGTATCCGCACCACGCCGCGCAACGTGGCGTCGATTATAAGGAACCGCATGCGTTGTCACGGCGATAAAAAAACCTGCCGGCCGGTGAAGGCGGCAGGTCTGTTGTATTCTTTTGAGAATGACAGAAATTACTTCTTCGCGCCGAGGATCGCATCCTTCGCCGCTTTCGCGATGCGGAACTTGATCACTTTTTTCGCGGCGATCTTGATCGTTTCGCCTGTGGCGGGATTGCGGCCCATGCGTGCCTTGCGGTTCACGAGCACCAATTTTCCAAGACCGGGAATCGTGAACGAGTTCTTCGCCTGCTTGTACGAAAGCGCCGCAACTTCTTCAAGAATCTGCGTTGCAACGGTTTTCTTCAAATCGAATTTCGTTGCGAAATGCGTGACGATCTGGGACTTTGTCATGGCTTTTGCCATCGGTAACTCCTGTAGTAAGTGAATGAAGTGAATTGAACGACCTGTATTACTAAAATCAATGTCGGTACATACTCATCATATGTCCTTAATGTATGAGGAATTGTGTGCATATGCAAAAATGTTGTGTAAAAAAGGCATTTTTTTTTCGTCCTGCCTGCCCGTACACAGGAACAGCCGGCGCGATGGCCGGCTGTTCTTTTTCTTTTTTGGACGGTGTGCCGAAGCGTGTTCTCAGGAGCGCAGCAGTTTTCCGTTCGAACGGGCGTACGTGCTGCCGCGGTCTTCCTGGCGGACGACGGCGTTCGTGCCGCGGCTTATCGTAAACTGTCCGAGCAGCTCCTGCAGGTTCGATGTCAGCCTGTTCAGGTCTTCTGCCGCGCGCGCGATCTGCTGCGTGCCCGCGGCGGATTCCTGCGTCACGCTCGAGATGGCCTCGATATTTTTCGAGATCTGCTCGCTCGCACTCGATTGCTCCTCGCTCGCCGCCGCCACCTGCGTGACGACATCGACGACCCGGTCCGAGCCGGTGATGATCTCCTTGAGCGACGTGCTCGACTGCTCGGCGAGCGTCCGTCCCTTCTCGACTTCGACGGTGCCCCGGTTCATCGACTCGACGGCGCCGGAGGTATCTTTCTGAATCTGTTTGATCATGAGCGCGATCTCTTTTGTTGCTTTCGTCGTGCGTTCTGCAAGCTTGCGCACTTCATCGGCGACGACGGCAAAGCCGCGTCCCTGTTCGCCCGCGCGGGCCGCTTCGATCGCAGCGTTAAGCGCAAGGAGGTTTGTCTGGTCTGCGATATCGTCGATCACCTGAACGATCTCGCCGATCTGGTCGCTTGATCTGCCAAGCGCCTGTACCGTTGCAGCGGATTGTTTGACCACCTCAGCGATGCGTACCATGCCTTCCATTGTTTCGAGCACGACGCGTCCGCCTTCTTTCGCGCTCGTCCCGGCGGCGCGTGCGGCCGCGGCTGCCTCGCTCGCGTTCTTCGTCGTGTCCATGATCGTCTTCGACATTTCGTCGACGGCGCTCGCCACCTCCGTGGCCTGCTGCGTCTGCTCCTGCGCCCCGGCCGCCATCTGCTCCGTGCTCGAGGAGATCTCGGTGCTCGCGCTCGCCGTCGCGGCAACGGCTTCGCTCACCTCATTGAGCGCCTTGTCGAGCGATTCGCCGAGCAGGTTGATGCTGCTTGTGATGAGCCGGTGATCTCCCTTGTATTCTCCTATAACGCGAGCCGTCAAATTCCCCTTCGCCATCTCGGCGAGCACATCGGAACCTTCCTTCACGGGCTGAATCACACGGTCGAGCGTCGTGTTCACGCCTTCGAGGATGGAGCGGTACCCGCCCTTGAATTTTTCTGCGGCCCCGCGCGTCGAAAGTTTCCCCTCCACGGCAGCTGTCGTCAGCATCGCCGCCTCATCGACAAGCGCGCGAAGCGTTCCGACAATATTGAAGAGTGCGGGTGCGATCTCGTCCTCTTCGTCGAGCTTCCTGATCTCCACAGTCATGTCGCCGTCCGCGACACGGTTAAGATTGCCCACAACGCCCTGAAGCGTATCGGCGAATGCATCCATGCTATGCGTCAGAGCGCCAATCTCATCCTTCCGCCCTAAATGAAGCCGTATACCGAGGTGAGCCTTGCTCAGTTCGTCCATCATTTCGACACCTTGTGCAAGCGGACGGGTGATCATGCGTGAAATAAAGAGACCGATACCCATGGCAAGGCCGGCGCCGCCCACGATCATGATCAGCATCTGCATCGCTGCCGACCGGGCGTCCGCGGCCGACTCTTCATCCAATCGTTGAGCATTTGCGCTGAGGCTCTTCGAGAAAGCCTGTAATTGTTTGCGTGAGTCGGTGAGGGATGCGCGCGCATCGTAGTCCAGGATCTTCAGCGCCGCCGAATCGTCCATGGCGATGGCGAGCGGTATTGCCGTATCCCGGAATCCTTTGTATGTCTTCCAGGAATCCATCAGTTTCGCGTAAATGCCCAGCTCCTCCTTCGTCAGCTCGTGCTTCGTGAGGCCGTCGAGGATCTTGTCCGCGACTGCATACTGTTCCATCGCCACACCCGCGTATTTTTCCCGGTTAGCAACGGTCTTTGCTGCCATCATGTTGCGGATGTCGCCGCGCGCGGTGAGGATCGCCGCGTGTGCCGAAGAGATCTCATCGAGCACGACGAAATTGTTACGATAGAGCTCGTCCTGATTCTCCATGAGAGAGCTCATGCCGAGATACCCGCGCATTCCGACGACGACGGTTATGACGGCAACGAGCATGAATCCGCCCAGTAATTTTTTTGCAATTTTTAGGTCAATGAACCAGTTCATGACGCGCTCCGTTCGTGGTGTGATCGATTGTCGATCCTGCGCCGAGCTCGTGGCAAAGATGCTGCCGTTGCGGTCGGGGACACGGGACCGCTTGAAAAGGATCAAGAATTATGCCAAGCGCATGAACCATCGAATTACACGAATCGAGGGGGTTTTCTTCTTTTCGGAGAAATTTGTCGGAATACGGGACGAGAACACTGCTCTACTGTTGGTCAATTCCAGCCAGTACATACAGGCGCGGCTGCCATGGTCACCGGCCTTCGTTGAGAAATTTTTCGCAGTCGAGGACGTCTTCGCTCGATCCTATATAGAGAGGCGTCCGCTGGTGAAGCCGCGTCGGCATCACATCGAGGATGCGCTTATTCCCGTTTGTCGCCGCTCCGCCGGCCTGTTCAACGATCATTGCGAGAGGATTGCCCTCGTACATCAGCCGAAGTTTGCCCTCCGGGTACCGCGCATCGCCGGGGTACAGGAAGATGCCGCCATAGAGCAGCGTCCGGTGTACATCCGCCACGAGCGACCCGATGTACCGCGCGGAGTACGGCCTGTTCGACGGCTTGTCTTCCTCCTGCAGATGCTTGATGTATCGTTTCACGCCGTCCGACCAGTAGCGGTAGTTGCCCTCGTTCACGCTGTAAATTTTTCCGCGCGAAGGGATGCGGATGTTCTCGTGCGAAAGAAGGAATTCTCCGATGCTCGGATCGAGCGTGAAGCCGTGCACGCCGTCGCCGGTGGTATACACGAGCATCGTCGACGAGCCGTAGACAACGTAACCCGCGGCGACCTGCTTGTATCCGGGCTGGATGCAATCCACGAGCATGCCCTTGCCCGCCTGCGAGACGCGGCGGTAGATCGAGAAGATCGTTCCGACACTCACGTTCGCCTCGATGTTCGACGAGCCGTCCAGCGGATCGAACAACAACACGTATTTGCCAAGCGGATACTGGTCGGGGATCGGCAGCACGTCGTCGTGCTCCTCCGTGCCCATCACGGCGAGATGGCCGGTGTGGTCCATGGCCTTGAAGATCGTCTCATCGGCGAAGATGTCCAGTTTCTTCTGCGACTCGCCGTGCACATTTTCGGAACCGGCCATGCCGAGAATGTTCACGAGTCCCGCCTTCGTCACCTCGCGCCAGATGATCTTTATCGCAAGCGACAGATCGCGTAGCACGCCCGAAAAATTTCCTGTGGCTCCCGGATGCGAACGCTCTCCCTCGATAATGTACCGTTCCAGTGTGATGACCTTGTTGGACATTGCCCGGCTCCTTCGCATGTGCGTGAACGAATGATGCAACATAGGGAAAACAATGGTGAGTATCAACGCCGGGATACGGGCGATATACGACAAAAATCCATCCATCTCGCGGATTTATATTTTTTCACATTCTGCCGATAATCAAAGAAACAAGGGGTTCCAGGATGCTCTCAACCGTCGCTACCACTTCGCAGCCCATTCCATTGACAGTCGCCGGTCTCGCAGGGTCGGGCTTCCGAACTGCCGGTTCGTCATCCGGATCGGCCGACACGTTCGAACGGTCCGCCTTTTCGGACATGTTCGAGCAGCTGGGGCTGGCCCCTTCGTCACGTCTCGACACCACGCGCGATCGGATCGATTTCACCTTCTCGTTCACATCTTCGACGAAGGAGACGCTGTCCGCATCCGGATTCGTCGCTCAGCGCGAACAGCATGCCAGCCTCACACTTAACTATACGTTTCAGCGGGTCGTGGTGGTGGACGGCAGGCGCGAATTGAAATCATTCACGGCCTCGATCGCATTCGAGGCCGACACGTCGAACAGCCTCTCGGTGAAACCGTTCAAGAAGAAGGAAGACATTCTCCACTTCCTCTCGCGGCTCATGGACGACGTCATCTCGCTCCTGCGGGACGATTCGGTGGTGCTCACCGGGATCAGTCTCGATCAGGAGGACGTGGCCGAGCTGATGAACCTGGACAAGGGAAAGGTGAAGAAACTGTTCGATGGGCTGATTGCGGCGATTATGACGATGGCATTCCTGAAACGGATGAAGCGGGGCAACGAAGCGGGACCGAACGTCGTACTCGCCGGGCAGCGCGGGGTAACGGAGGGAATTCAGGAGGACAAGGAATCGAGGAGGGAGTTTTCGCTCTCGGTCACGATCAGCGAAGAGACCGCCAAAGAGAACCATTCCGATCCGCGCACGGCGTCGCACGCGGACCGGAATGATGGTATCGTTATTTCTTCTCCGGATTCAGTACAAACTTCGCCGTCGTCCGGCGCGTGAAATACGTCTGCGCAGCCTTCCGGATATCTGCCGCCGTCAGCGCGTCAACGAGCTTCGTGCGGTCGAGGAATTCTTCGGGATCCTGCTCGAAGTAGTATTGCGCGCTGATGGAGCTCAGCCAGAAATTGTTCTCCTTCAGTCTCACTTCACGCTCCCGGATCTGCGTTTCCTTCACCTTCACGATATAGTCGTCCTTCACAGGAACATTCTTCAGGCTGTCGATCTGCGTGTTCACCACCCCGATCAGTTCGTCGACGCGGTCCGGTGCGCATCCCCACGACACGGTGACCCTGTATCTCAGATCCGGATATTTTACCGTCGATCCGTTCACGCCGACGCCGTAGACGCCGCCTTTTTCCTCGCGCATCTGTTCGCGCAATTTGATGCGGAGCACTTCGATCAGCATCTGGAAGTCGAATCTGTTCTTCGGCGTCCAGACAAACGGCCCCTCGAACATGAGCTGAACGGAGCTTTTTTGCTCGATCCCCCGTTTCACCTCCCGCACCGTCTGTCCCTGCGGGAAGCGCATGCCGACGTCCTTCCACGTTTCCTTGCGGTGCGTCGCGGGCAGGCTCGCCACATATTTTTCAACCCAGGTCTTCATCTCTTTGATGTCGAAATTGCCGACGAAGAAAAATGTGAAGTCGCTCGCATCGGCGAGACGGTCTTTATAGAAGGCGAATGCCTTGTCCGCATTCATCTCGTCGATGACCGCATTCGAGATGGGTCGCGCCCGGTAATGATGCTGTGTGGTCACCGTCTGTATCGTGTCGCCGAATGCCGCATCGGGACTCGCGCTGCGGCTGGCGATCGATGCGCGCACGCGCGAAAGATATGCCGCCACCGCCGAGGTATCCTTTCGCGGGGCCGTGAAGTTCAGATAGAGCAGCTGAAAGAACGTTTCGATGTCGCGTGGCGTCGTCGATCCGTTGAAACCCTCCTGTATGCCGCTGAAATACGGGCTCACGTTCGTGATTTTCCCTGCGAGCAATTTGCGCAGGCTCACCGCATCGAACGAGCCGAGGCCTCCAAGGCCGACGATCGCGGCCGCATTCGAGGCCGACGTATAGTCGTCGTCTTTTGCAAGGGAGGTGCCGCCGAAGCTCGAGGCGGAGAAGAGAATTTCGTCGTTCTTGAAATCGGTCGGCTTCACGACGACGCGGGCGCCGTTCGAGAGCGTCCATTCCGTGGCACCTATCTTCTTGAATAGTTTCTCCTTCACCACCCTGCCCGGTTTCGGCATCACCGCGAGCAGCGGCTTTGTCGAGACACTGTCCACGTACGCAACGGTTTTTTCCCTGCTGACCTTGTCGAGGATGGAGAGCAGCGAGGAATCAGACGGGATGACGACCCCCTCCTTCTTCGGCGCGGCAACGGTGATGATACGGTTGTCGGGACGAATGCGCTCTGTCGTGAGCGCGTTCACTTCGGCCAGCGTGATGCCGGGGACGAATTGCTTGTAGAGCTCGTATTCGAACGCGATCCCGGGAATCGGCTCTTCCTTCAGGAAGTTGCGCACAAATTCGTTCGCGTAATTACCCGATTCGGTCTTCGTGCGTTCGTTGAACGCCTTTTCCATGCTGCGCAGCCCTTCCTTCTTCACGCGGTCCAATTCGCCTTCGGTGAACCCATGCTGCTGCACGCGAAATGCTTCGGATGCAACCGCTTCCAGGCCGCTCGCGATCGAATTCTCCTTCACCGCGGCCATCAGGATGTATGCGTCCTTGCCGCCAAGGAAACTCTGCCTGCCCGTAAAACCGTAAATGAACGGCGGATTCGGCTTCTGCATCCGCTCGGCGATGCGCGCGTTGAGCATTGCATCGAAGAGACGGCCGGCAACCGACGCGCGGTAGTCGCCGACGTTCTTCTCCCTGCGTTCGTCGGTCTTAAAATACACTGTGACGCTGGCGCCCGGCAGCTCTGCATCCGTCACGGCGGAGACGAGCGTCTCGGCATGATTCGGAAGAACGTAGACTTCACGCGGACGTTCGGCAGACGGATTTGTGAGGCCCGAAAAATACTCCTTGATCATCGCTTCGATCTGCGGTTTGTCGATGTCGCCGACGGCGACGAATGCCATGAGGTCCGGCCTGTACCATTGTTTGTAGAATCGGCGGAGCTCGTCGTGCTTGAACGTATCGAGAACGTCCTTCTTCCCGATCGGAAGGCGCACCGCATACTTTGAATTGTAGAGGAGCACGGGGAACTGCTTGTTGCGGACGCGCTCGCCGGCCCCCTTTCCGAGACGCCATTCTTCCACGATGACGCCGCGCTCCTTGTCGATCTCGACGCTGTCGAACGCAATCGCTCCGGCCCAGTCGCCGAAGACCTGGAATGCCTTCTTCAGAATGTGCGCGCTGTCCGTCGGCACCTGTAGCATATAGACGGTCTCATCGAAGCTCGTGTAGGCGTTGACGTCGGCGCCGAAACGGACGCCGGTCTTCTCGAGGAAGTCCACCAGATTCTGTTTCGGAAAATTCTTCGTGCCGTTGAAGGCCATATGTTCCACGAAGTGGGCGAGGCCCTGCTGATCGTCGTCCTCGAGCACGCTGCCTGCCTTCACCGCGAGCCGCAGTTCCACTCGATTCTCCGGCTTCGCATTCTTCTTGATATAGTACGTCATGCCGTTCGGAAGTGTGCCGACGGTGATCGCCGAATCGATCGGCAGCGCGTCCGACACCTTCATCTGGGCGTCAAGAGAAACGGTACAAAATAACACGAGTGATAAAAAGCATAGTATGGATTTCATTGCGGCCCCCGGGGAGATGGTGGTGTACAGTAAACTGAAGTGAAATGCGATACGGAAGAATACGGAATCTTTTATAAGAATGCAATGCGGGGAAACGGATTCGGGGTCGGCGATCGTGTGAACGGCCGTGTGCCGTCCACCGATCGAGACCCCGATTGCCCATTACCATCTGCCGGGTGAGTGGTGCAGAACGATTATTGTTTGACCAATTCCACATTCAGCGTCAGTTCCACGTCCTCCCCGACGAGCACACCGCCTGCTTCGAGCGCCTTGTTCCACGTTAAACCGAATTCCTTGCGGGGGATCATCGTCGTCGCCTTGAAGGCTACAACCGTCTGGCCCCAGGGACTCTTCGCCGTGCCCTTGAACGTCGTTGCGAGGTCCACGGACTTCGTCACGCCGCGCAATGTCAAATCGCCGGTAATTGTGTATTTGCCGTCGCCTGTTTTTTTGACGGATGTGCTCTTGAACTTCACGTCGGGATATTTCGTCACGTCGAAGAAATCGGCGCTGCGCAGATGTTCGTCGCGTTTCTCATTTTCGGTATTGACGCTCTTCGCAGGGATGAGCACATCGATCTTGGCGTTTGTAAAATCGTCGCCCGTGCTGACAAGCGTGCCGCTGACATCCTTGAATTTTCCGGTAACATTGGAGATCACCATGTGCGAGACTGAGAAATCGATGCTCGTGTGCGACGCATCGATCGAGTATTTTGTTTCGGCTGAGACGACGGATGATGCGAGCAGCAGCGCGATAAGCAGTGTTGAAAGGATAGCCTTCATTAAAACCTCCGATAAGTGATGTGTGTGTGTGTATGTGAAAAAAAAATCTTCCCGCGTGCATCAGCGGAGCTGATCGGGAAATTTTTCCTGCAGCCCCATACCGAACTTCTTCAGAAGTCGTGAGAGTTCGCCGGCCTCTTTGGCCGTGAGAACCGAGAGGGCGCCGGCGACGCATTCGGCGTGCTGCGGGAATATTTTCTTGAAGAGCCCATCTCCTTTTTCGGTGAGCCGGATCCATGTGGCGCGCCTGTCTTCGAGACACCGGGCCCGTTCCACAAGACCCGCCTTCTCGAGATTGTCGACGACGACGGTCATGTTGCCGCCGGTCACGAGCATTTTAGCGCCGAGGACCTTCATCTTCATCGGCCCCAGATGCCCGAGCGATTCGATAACGGCAAATTGCGGCTGCGTCAGCCCGTACCGATTGATGTCCCGGGCGGAAAGCCTCAGCATGAGGGCATGAACACGGGCCAGTTTCACCCAGAGTCCGAGCGCCTGGTCTGCTTTGGTGCCGTATGAAAAGGAATGCGAGGCCATAGAGATAGTTTAAGTTTCAATTATACTGGTTTAACGTATTCCGGCCTATGGAAAGTTCCCGCACTCGGGGAATATTTTCGGTAATGTTGCAGGGGCGTGTTCTTGTGGGGGCGTGTTGTAAGGCGAGCTTTTAGCTCGCCCTGTCCCAATGCAGTACGAGC
>JAVBYH010000376.1 GCA_030824175.1 Bacteroidota bacterium
GCGACAATCTCGGATTTCTTCCGTTGTTTGAAGGGGCCCCGTACGGGGTGGGGATGCTCTCGGCGGGCGCCATCCTCTCTGTCATGGTGCTCCCGATCATCGCATCCATCTCGCGGGACGTCTTAAAATCCGTTCCGGTTTCACAGCGCGAAGCCGCGTTGGCGCTCGGCGCGACCCGGTGGGAAGCCACGCGCATCGCGATCAGTTATTGCCGCTCGGGGATCGTCGGGGCCACCATTCTGGGTCTGGGCCGCGCATTGGGCGAGACGATGGCGGTCACGATGGTCATCGGCAATCGGCCGACAATATCGGCGTCGCTGTTCGAACCAGGGTACACCATGGCAAGCGTGCTCGCCAATGAATTCACGGAAGCCACAACCCAACTCTATATCAGCGCCCTTACCGAGATCGCCCTCGTGCTGTTCGTGATCGCCCTGCTCGTCAACAGCATCGCGCGCCTGCTCGTGTGGGGCTTCACAAAAAATTCCGACGCCGGAGCACGAGTATGACAACGGCCCTCCAGACGTACAGAAAAAGCAAGAACACGATAATGTATGCACTGTGCATTCTCAGCACCATTGCAGCACTGGTGCCGCTGGTGCTGATCTTCTACCATACGGTGTCTCTCGGGGCATCCGCACTGAACTGGGACTTTTTCACGAAACTGCCGAAACCGGTCGGTGAGACGGGTGGAGGGCTTGCAAATGCGATCGTGGGTACGCTGACGCTCGTCGGTCTCGGTTGTGTCATCGGGCTCCCGGTCGGCATCACCACCGGCATCTTCCTCGCCGAATTTGGCGGGAACATGTACGGGACCGTCGTCCGCTTCCTTACCGATGTGCTGAACGGCGTGCCGTCCATCGTTACCGGAGTCGTTGCCTATACCGTCATCGTACTGCCGATGCACCATTTTTCGGCGTACGCCGGCGGCTTTGCGCTTGGCATCCTGATGATCCCCGTTGTCACGCGCACGACGGAGGAAATGCTGCGGACGGTGCCGCAGAGTTATCGCGAGGCGGCTCTCGCCCTGGGGATCCCGCAATGGAAGACGACGCTGCGCATCATTCTTCCGACTGCGCTCGGAGGCATCATCACCGGCATCATGCTTGCGGTGGCGCGTGCCGCCGGAGAAACCGCGCCGCTTCTGTTCACGGCGCTCAATAACCGCTTCTGGCACAATACGCTCGACCAGCCCATCGCGTCCCTGACCGTGTTCATCTACAACTACGGCGTGTCGCCGTTTGAAGACTGGATCGCCCAGGCATGGGCCGGAGCCCTGGTGCTCATTTTTCTCATCCTCCTGCTCAGTGTTGCCGTTCGCGTGGCAACACGTCCGCGGTATTGAAACGGAACGGTTATGATGACGATCGTTGACACAAACAGTCCGGGAACAGCCGCCGCATCGCGGAGCATCACTCCCCGTGCAATAAAAATTGCGGCCGACTCCCTCAGTTGCTATTTCGGCAGCGTCCATGCGTTGAAGAACGTCTCACTCTCGGTGGCCGAGAAAAGCGTCCTCGCGATCATAGGCCCGTCTGGATGCGGAAAATCTACATTCCTTCGGTCCATTAATCGCATGCATGAGCTGGCCGTTGACAGCCGGATCACCGGAACACTACGACTGGACGGGGAGGATATCTACCGGATGGATGCCGTCGCGCTGCGAAAACGCGTCGGCATGGTGTTTCAGAAAGCGAATCCGTTTCCGACAATGTCCATCTTCGACAACGTCATCGTCGGGTTGAAGATGAACGGCTTGCGAAATAAAAAGGATTTGTCGGAGATCGTGGAATGGAGCCTGCGCAGGGCCGCACTGTGGGACGAGGTGAAGGACTCGCTCTCAAAAAGCGGGGTGAGCCTCTCCGGCGGCCAACAGCAGCGGCTCTGTATCGCGCGGACGCTGGCGGTGAATCCGGAAGTGATACTGATGGATGAACCGGCCAGTGCGTTGGATCCGCTCTCGACGGCGAAGATCGAGGAATTGATACACGAACTAAAACAACAGTATACGATCATCATCGTCACTCACAATATGCAGCAGGCCGCCCGCGTCAGCGATCAGACCGCGTTCTTCTACATGGGCGAATTGATCGAACTCGACGATACGACACGGATATTTACGACCCCCGCACGGAAGCAGACCGAGAACTACATCACCGGGCGTTTCGGTTGAGGTCAGGCGTCGCCGAGCTCCTTCGCCACTGCGATGGCGGCGACGGTGCCGTCGGAGACGGCCGTAGTGATCTGGCGGTACGGTTTGCTTGCGACATCGCCGACGGCGTAGATGTCCTTAAGACTCGTGTGCGCCGTTGCGTCCGTCTTGATGTAGCCATACTGATCAAGTTCGAAGTACTGTTTCACCTCCTCGATATTCGGTGTCATGCCGGCGAAGATGAACACCCCGTCGCATGCGATCGTCTGCATCTCACCTGTCTTCAGATTCTGGACGATCACCTTCTTCACGTTCGTTCCTTCCTTCACAAATTCGCGCGGTTCGTGTTCGAAGACGAAACTGATCTTCGGATGGGCGAATGCCTTCTCCTGTGCGGTCTTGTTGGCCTGGAGTGTCGCGAACTGATGGACGACGGTGACGGTGCGGGCGAACTTCGCGATGAAGAGCGATTCCTCTATCGCCGAATTGCCGCCGCCGATGACGACAACGTCCTTGTCCTCATAATATTTTGCATCGCATGTGGCGCAATACGAAATGCCCTGTCCGCGGTATTCTTTCTCGCCCTTCACGCCGAGGAATCTCGGTGAGGAGCCTGTCGCGACCACGATCTTCTTTGCCGAGATCGTCTCGTAGCCGTCGACGATGATTGTTTTTCCCGGCAGGTCGAGCGATGTCACTTCGACGGCGGCGCGGAATTCCGCACCCGCGGCCTTTGCCTGTTCGGCCATGTGATGCATGAGCATGTAGCCCGAGATCGGTGCGGAGAAGCCGGGATAGTTGCTCACCATGTGCGTGACCTTCACCTGCCCCCCCGGGAGCTCCTTGTCGATGACGATGGTCTTCAGTTTCGCCTGTGCGGTGTAGATCGCAGTTGCGAGTCCCGCGGGACCTGCGCCGAGCACGAGCACATCGCAGTCGGTGGACACTGGCTTGACGCCGGCGCGCAAAGCGTCAACCCGCTCGCCCGGCAGCAGCGCCTCGAGATTCCGCACGATGTCCGACCGCTTTACGCCGCCCGAGAGCCTGTCGCCGGTGAGTTCGCCGTCCTTATAAAACAACAGCGTAGGGGAGGAGGAGACGCCGAGGCGTGCGGCGAGTGCCTTGTTCTCCTGGCGGAAGATCTTGTAGAACGCGACGTCCTGCCCGTATACCTCGCTCAGCGGTTCAAACTTCGCCGCCAGGGCCTCGCACGGAGGGCATTCGGTTGAATAAAAATCGACGACTGCCAGTCCCTTGCGGATGACGGCTGCGTCGAAGTCGGTTTCATTGATGTAGCGGATCGAGTCGTTCGTGCTCATGCGAGTTCCTTCACAAAATAAGTTGATAGGCCGATCTCGAGCAATTCCTTCACCGGCCGGCAGTCGGGAGATTGAATGCGGCCGGTTCGGTTGGAGGCGACAGAGGCGCAGCCGCCGCCACATGCGAGTCGCAGATTGCAGGAGGTGCATTCGGCAATCGATGTGACGTCGCGTTCCTCCCATTGGCCGATGCGGTCGGCATTCCTCGTCACGAACGGATAGTACGTGCCGAGCGCTTCCTCTTTCTTTCCCACGGTTGCCGTGCACGAGTAGATCGCCCCCGAATAATCGAACGCCCACTCGGTCTTCGTGCCCGGGCACGAATCATATAACGGGCTGGGCAGAGAGCCGTTCTCGAATAAGAATTTTGCAATGGAGAACGCAGGTTTATGGAACTGGAGGATCTCGGGATGTACCTGGATGAGTGTGTAGAGCTCCTGATACATCTCGATGCGCGTGAGCAGTTTTCCCTGATCGGTCTGGCAGTAATGGAGCTCGTAGTTGCGGCCGAGCTGCGTCTTGAATTTCGGATGCTTGGTCCAGCCCCGTGCGATCGCGAACCGCGCGAGGTCCGTCAGGCCGGCAAGATTCTCCTTGTCGACAACGACGCGGAGGTTGATCGTGATGCCGGCATCGAGCGCCCTGTCGATGCCCTGGGCGATCTTGTGGAACGTCGCGCCGCCGCCTTTGAGCGGCCTGCGCATGTCGTGCACGTCTCCGACGCCGTCCAGGGTCACCTGCACTTCGCGGATCGCGTATGCCTTCAGTACGTCGACGTAGTCGGCAAGGGAGTAGCCGTTCGTCACGAACGCCGTTTCGAGACCCGACTCGCGCGCCTTGTCGAGAAGGCGGACGACGACGGCCCTGTATGCGTTGCCCGGCAGGAGGGGTTCGCCGCCGAAGACGGTGATGTATTTTTTGCGTCCCGCAAATTCCTTCGTGATGTATGCGAAGAACGCGTCGACGACCTCGCTGCCCGGTGTCGTGTGCACGTTCGAATAACCTTCCTGATAGCAGTAGCTGCAGGAAAAATTGCACGAATACCAGGGAACGAAAAATAATTGCACCTCGTCCTTGTCGCGTGCGTCGATGAAGTCAGCATAGCGCCTGCGGAAGAGCCGGGTTTCCTCGGCTTCGTCAGACAGGTAGCCCTTTGCGGTGAATTCCTCTGTGTCGGTGATTCGTTCCTCGCGCACCTGACGGGCCTGATCGGCCGAGAGGATGTCCGCATTGCCGGTGAGCAGATTCACGATGAAATAGTCGTCTGAATCGGCGATGCGTGAAAAGATATTGTGCCTGGATAATGTCATAGAGAGTTGGTGAAGAGAAAGCAAAGCCTTACGCTGGGGAAAGTTGTGCTTTAGTTAATCGTGGCAGCCTGCCGTGTTGCTTGACGTCTTGGCACAGCATTGCGCCTCGTTTTGTGTCTTCTTCGCTGTTTTTTTGAGTAGTGATTTCATGGTGCCTCCTTTCAACATTGTGAACGATCAATGACCGCAGTTGCATGATGCTTTCTGACCTGATACCGTAAAGCTTGAAACAGTGATCTTTCCTTTTGCGTAGGGCTTGCTCTCTTCAACAATCGTGATGTTTGAAAATCCCGTCTCTTCGAGGATCGTCAAATACTCTTCCTTCGTGATCGATCCGGCCCAGCATTCGGCCACGGCCGCGGGATCGTTGGCATATTCTTCCGGCACCGGTGCCGACGAATAAATGTCGCTCACGACGAATCGTCCGCCTTTTTTCAGGACACGCTTCACTTCGGACCAGACGCGGTGCTTGTCCGTTGCGTGATTGATCGTGCAGTTCGAGATGACGAGGTCCGCGGTGCGCGACTCGATCTGTATGTGTTCGAGTTCGGACCGGAGGAGGTGCACGTTCGTATACCCGAACTTCTCGATGTTCTTCGCGGCCTTGGCGAGCATGCCGTCCGAGACGTCGACGCCAAAGACACGTCCGGTTTCGCCGACCGCTTCGCGAAGGCGGATGAGGTCGCTGCCCTTGCCGCATCCGAGGTCGATGCAGACCTCTCCCGGCTTCGGTTCGCTCAGGTTGATGGCGCCGCCGCACGAGAGGCAGCATTCCGTTTCCGCGAGCGTGCTGTACCGTTTTTCGATCTCTATTGTATTCATCGGCGCACCACCGGGAGCTGCGCGCCGTTCCAGCTGTTCATGCCGCCGGCCATGTTCACGGCGTTGAAGCCGTGCGCCTTCAGGATGGAGACCGCCTGGCCGCTGCGATTGCCGGAACGGCAGACCGCGACGATGCGTTGCTTTTTGTACTTCGTCAGTTCGCCGATCCGCTGTTCCAATTCCTGCACCGGAATGAGGATCGTTCCGGCGATGTGTCCCTGTGGTCCCGTGTATTCGGGGGATGTTCTCACATCGAGCAGCACGACCGTGCTGTCCTTTCTAACGAGTTCCTGCACTTCGGCGGGCGTGATGACATCGGCTGCTGCCGGTTGAGTTGCCATGAGATATCCTGTGATGAGGACGACGACGCCCGCGATGATGATGATATTCTTCTTCATTGTCGAATTCCTGATTATACAATAATATGCGATCCTCTATGCATATGGGATGCAGTGTTGGAAAAAAAGGTTCGCGTCCGGGGGGAAAAAAAACACGCCGATAGCGTGAACCGAACTCGGTTTCGGGGCATCCAATTGACATATTCCGACGCCCGCGGCTGTTTCGGTTGCGGGGACCATGGTACATGTACAGGGGAGGCTGGTTTCACGATGAAGAATGTTCTGATTCTTGGCGGCGGCTTTGCCGGCGTCGAAGCCGCGATCGACCTGATGAAATCCAAGCTGTTCACCGTCACACTGCTCTCCGAGCGCGATTACCTGTTTCTCTATCCGACATCGATCTGGATTCCGACGCGCGGGAATCGGTTCGAGGATGCCACGATTTCGCTTCATGACATCCGGAAGGCACATGGCTTCACGCTTGTCGTCGATGCGGTAAAGGAGATCCGTTCTGCCGACCGGACCTTGGTCGGTATCGCCGGCACGTATCGCTATGACTATCTCGTCGTGGCGACAGGGAGCGGAAAAATGACGCCGCCCGGGCACGAGCACACGCTGACGATCTGCGGCAGCCCCGATTCAGCGCTTGCCATACGCGACCGCCTCGATGTGCTCATCGAGCGAGGATCGGGTTCGATCGCCGTGGGATTCGGCGGCAATCCGAAGGATGTTTCGGCCGTGCGCGGCGGACCGGCATTCGAGTTGATGTTCAACATCGACACGTATTTGAGGAAACTCAAACTTCGCGCGCACTTCACGCTGACATTTTTTGCTCCGATGGCCGAACCTGGGGCACGAATGGGGAAGAAGGCGCTGTCGATGATCGATTCGATGTTCCGTTCCATGGACATCAGGAAGCATTTCGGGAAAAAGATCAAGACGTTCACGCCGGGCGGCGTGACCTTCGAAGACGACACGCGTCTTGAGGCGGACCTCGTCGTCTTTATCGCTGGCGGCGCGGGCCATGCGATGCTTCGCACATCCGATCTCCCGCTGAACGAGGCAGGCTTCATCCGCATCGACGATACGTGTCTCGTCGAGGGAACGACGAATGTCTACGCGGTCGGCGATAGCGCGGCGATCGAGGGGCCTGAGTGGCGGGCGAAGCAGGGACATACGGCGGAAGTGATGGCACGGGCGGCGGCGTTTAATATCGAAATGACAGAACGCGGAAAGCCGGCGCGTGAAGGATACAGGGAGCGCCTCTCGATCCTCTGTATCATGGACACAGGGAGCGGCGCGGCGTTCGTATACAGGGATGCCACGAAAAATTTTGTCATCCCGATGCCCATTGTGGGACATTGGTTGAAACGCGGCTGGGGACTCTACACCAAATTAACGAAGACCGGGCGCATGCCTCGGATACCAGGAGTATAACATGGATTGCACACATTGTTCACCCAAATCTTGCAGGAACCTGGAGAGTTGCGGCGCGGAAAAATATGATGCGGCGGCGGTGGAAGAAATTTATCGCGATCCGGCAACGCAATCGATCGTGCAGGCTGCGGCGGCGCTCGTCGACGGGGGCAGGGCCGGAACGGTTTCCCGCCTGCGTGAGATCATCGAATTCGCACAGTCGATGAAGTACAAAAAGATCGGGCTTGCGTACTGTTACGGAATGGAACGCGATGCCGAAGCGGTCGGCGCGATTTTCCGTGAACACGGCCTTCGGCTGACGGGCGTGTCGTGCAGCGTCGGCGGCATGGCGCAGGACGCGGTGAATCAGGCCAGCGGCACGCACAAGGTCTCGTGCAATCCGGTGGGCCAGGCGGCGCAGTTGAACGCCGAGGGCGCCGATCTCGTGATCCTCATGGGCATCTGCATGGGGCACGACATCCTCCTGCAGCGCGAGCTCACGGCCGATGTCACGACATTCGCTGTGAAGGACAGGGTCTTCGCGAACGATCCCATGAGGATCCTGCGCGGGTATCCCGAGACCGACCCGGCGTGCGTTCCGGACTAAGCGATTAATGACAACGCCCGAAGTGTTTCGGGCGCTGTTCTCTCGTATTGAAGCGGCCGCGCGGTGGGAAATGCGGCACCAGCGGCTTACCGCCGGCCTCTTCCCATGTTTTTTCCCCTGCCATTGCCTCCGCGTTCGACGTCCGTCGTGATGATGGCTTTGTATTCCGCTTCCGTGAGGTACTGTGGCGCGTAGGTGACGCCCTGTACGCGCAGATTCTTCACGAATGCGCGCAGGTGATTCCTCGAGCCGCGCATCAGATTGTCGTACACGAGCGTGATGTCCGCATTGTCGGTCTCCTTCAGATGCTTCTGCAGGTCCACGATGTCCACTTCCTCGATCGTCGCGCCCACAGTGAGTGCGTCCGATGCGCTGGTGCTTGCCTTTGCCATGAGATCTGTGTACAGCTTCGCCAGGACGGCGTCCGTGAACACGCCGGGACCGGCCGATCCGACGGGATCGGTGAGCTCATACCGCGTGACGAGCGAGAGCACCGCGTCCATATGCTGCTGTTCCGAGCGTGCGATGTTTGTGAACGGGCGGAGGTTCCATTTCGTGTACATCGCCGTATACACATCGCGCGCGAGTTTTTCTTCCTCGCGCATGTACACGAGTCCCGCGGCTTCCTCGGGCGAGAGCGGTTCGAGGGCCAGTTTCGCGAGCTCGTCCTGCATCGATGCGAAGTCGGCGTCCTGGCCGAACGATGCGTCGGATACCATGTCGTTTGCCGAGAGGCTGCGGTCCGCCTGGTCGCATCCGATCGCCGAGAGGGCCACGAATGCGCTGAGTACGAGAGTGAGGGATACTGCTTTCATGAGAGTCTCCTGTAAGGTGAGTTACTGAATGTGCGGCGGTCCGTGTCCGGGAGCCGCACCGATACGCGCGTTGACAGTATCAATTGCACAATGCGTGCCAACATTCCGCCCCCTCGCAGCGCACGCGTTCGCGCATTTAGCCCGGGGTCCGGTACGCGGTTCGACAAATATGTCGGACGCATACGACATTCCTGTAGCGTAGCAAAAAAATTTTCCTATATTAGTGCATCGATCATTCACTCATGACAAAGGTTTGCATGGCCCAATTGCTACTCTATATCTATCTGCTCGCTGCCGGCCTGCATGCGCAAGGACCCGAGCCGCTGCCCGCGACCGCTGCTCATCGTCACGACGTGCGCCGGCAGGAGCTCATTGCCGGCCGGTTCGATTCGCTCTTCACAGTGCTCGCCGGCAAGCGCGGTTTCAACGGGAGCATCCTCGTCGGTCAGAACGGAAGCATGCTCTATAAGCACGCCTTCGGCTATGCCGACTTGAAACGGAAAACACCCTTAAGCACCCGGTCCGTGTTCGAACTCGCATCCGTGTCCAAGCCGTTCACCTCCGCCGCCATCATGCTGCTCCATGACGAAGGGAAGCTCGAGTTCAGCGACCCTATACAAAAATTCTTCCCCGACCTGCCGTACGCGAATGTTACGATCGGCCACCTGCTCTCCCACAGGTCGGGAATTCCCAACTACATGAACTTCGCGGGGAAATATTGGAGGAAGAAGCAGGGATTCCTCACCAACGCCGCCCTCATCGCGATGCTTGTGAAGCATGCGCCGCGCCAGGATTTTCCGGCCGATGAGGGATACAAATACAGCAACACGGGCTACGCCATCCTCGCCTCGGTTGTTGAAAAAGTTTCGGGAATGCCCTTCGACGACTTCATGAAGCGGCGCGTGTTCGCACCTCTGCGCATGGAGAACACATTCGTCTACAATCCGAAAAAAACGTTGCCGGCAAAGTATCCAACCGTCGGGCACACGAAAAACCGGAGGCCCGTGGGCAGGGACTATCTGAGCGGCGTCGCCGGTGACAAGGGGATCTATTCCACTGTCGAGGACATGTTCACATGGGACCAGGCCCTGTACACTGACCGGCTCGTGAAGCAGTCGACGCTCAGGGAAGCCTATTTGCCGCTGAGCTACGACGACGTTAGGGACAGCGAATACGGCTACGGGTGGAGGATCGACGTGCTGCGCGACGGGACGAAGATCGTCTACCATGCGGGCCTGTGGCGGGGGTACAATTCGCTCTACGTGCGGCGACTCGAGGACAGGACATCCATCATCGTGCTGAGCAACAAGGTGAACTGGAGTTTCCGCAACATCGGACGGATGTTTGGCATCATCGACTCGAAGGATATCGGCGCGGTCGAACTGGGAGGGAATTGACAATGGAGATCGCCCTGCTCGGCGTCCTGATCCTCCTGAACGGATTCTTCGCCCTCTCCGAGGTGGCCTTGATCTCGAGCAAGCGCTCCCGGCTCGAGCACCGGGCGCATGAGGGGAGTCTCGGCGCCGCGAGCGCACTGCGGCTGCTCGACCACTCCGAAAAATTCCTCTCCGCGATCCAGGTCGGCATCACGCTCATCGGTATCGTCACCGGCGTCTACGGCGGATTGAACATCGCCGACGACATCACCCCGTTCTTCCAGGCGATCGACGTCACACGTACATACGCCTACGAGATTTCCCTGTCGCTGACGGTGGTCATCATCACCTACGTCTCCATCGTCATCGGCGAACTGGTCCCGAAGACGATCGCCCTGAGCAATCCCGAGAAAATTTCCGCGCTTGTGGCGCCCGTGATCACATCGTTCACCGCGGTCTTCTATCCCTTCGTCAAACTCCTCGCCGTATCCACCGGCATGATCAACAGCCTCCTCGGCATTACAAAACACAGCGAACGCACGACCGAGGCGGAATTGCGGCACATGATGACCGCCGCATCGCATGACGGTGTGATCGAACGGGAACAGAATGTGCTGCACGAAAAAGTCTTCTATTTCTCCGACAAGAAGGCGAAGCACCTCATGACGCACCGGACCGACGTAGAATGGATCGACCTCGACCGGCCGGCGGCGGAAGTGAAAACCAGTCTTCTGAGCGTCCGCCACAGCCGCGTGCTGTGCTGCCGGGGGAGTCTGGACGCCGTTCAGGGAGTCCTGAATCTGAAGGAATATTTCAAGGCGCTCTGCGCCGACAGGGACGCGGACCCGGCCGCGCTGCTCGTGCCGCCGATCATCGTGCCCGAATCGGCGGACGCGCAAAACGTGCTCGATCAGCTCAGGGAAAATGAAAGCCACATCAGCGTCGTCGTGAACGAGTACGGCGGGTTCGAAGGGATCATCACGATGCACGATGTCATGGAGCATATCGTCGGCCAGATCGCCGACGAGAAGGAGCCGTACGAGCCTGATGTCTTCGTGCGATCCGACTCGTCGGTCCTCGTCAGCGGAAGCGCGCCTGTCGAGACACTCGTCGGGATCATCGACGGATTCACGATCGACTTCGAGAAGATCGACTATTCAACTGTCGCCGGTTTCGTGTTCCAGCAGATCAACAGGATACCGCAGATCGGGGATACGTTCGACTACGCCGGATACAGGATAGAGATCGTGGATATCGACGGCAAACGGATCGACAAGATCCTGATTGCTAAAACGCAGGCTGCCAAATGAGTTCGCGCCCTGCATTGTTGCATCTCACCGGGAGAATGCATAGGTTACACCCATGAGGACTTCAACACGATATTGCCTGCACTACCTCTTACTGGCGAGTTATGCCTTCGTTCTTTCGTCGGCACAGTTCGCGGCGTTCGGGAAGCTGCTCAACAGCGGCTGCGAATCGACAATCACTTCCGAGTCGTCGAAATCGCAGCCGTTCGACTGCCGCCCCATCCTCACGCAGTGGAAGCATGTTCTTCCCGCGCTCAACACCGATACGATTTCCGCATGCACGGGGATTGACCGGTTCATCGTTCCCTCGGAACAGAATGAGATCGTCGCTCTTCCTATCACCTATTCGACGATCATTTCACATTTCCCCTATCCGCCCTTCTGGCCGCGGGATCCCTCTCTGGCGTAATTCTCTCAATCGATACAATTCGTCTTCCTGTCCGTTTCTCCCATACTGCGGGACGCGCAGGCAGCTATTGCATTCATGCATCATGAAAGAGGATTACAATGTCCAAGAAAAATGTCACCGAACCCGTCACACCCGATGAAGGCGAAAGCTCGGCCGTGTTCGCAATGCTTTTAGTCGCGGCGCTTGCTCTTGCGGTTATTGTGCTCGCATTGAAGGCGTTTGGAGTGTTCTAACGACACGCACACAACGGAGACACCAATGGATCCTGCAAGAACCGCTGGGCGATCCGCCGTCGCCCGGCTTCTGCTCGAATTCCTCGCCAGCGAAAAGAGCGGCGGCCTGGTCCTCATCGCCTGCGCGATCGTCTCGATGATCCTCGCCAACTCGGGGTACGGTGAGGGCTATGCCGCGCTCTGGAAACACGAGGTCATCGGGCTGAGCGTGGAACACTGGATCAATGACGGATTGATGGCGGTGTTTTTTTTCCTCATCGGACTGGAATTGAAGCGGGAGGTCTCTGTCGGCGAACTGTCGGACATCAGGATTGCCACACTTCCGATTTCCGGGGCAGTGGGAGGGATGATCGTGCCCGCCGCCATCTTTCTTTTTTTTAATTTCGGAACGCAGACGCGATCCGGCGCCGGCATACCGATGGCGACGGATATCGCCTTCGCCCTGGGAATCCTTTCGCTCCTGGGAAACCGCGTGCCGGTGTCGCTGAAGATCTTCCTCACGGCGCTGGCGGTCATCGACGACCTCGGGGCCATCATCGTTATCGCGGTGTTCTACACGGCTGATATCTCGGCGCTGTATGCGGCGCTCACCCTCGGAATCCTCGGCGGGTTGTTCGCACTGAACCGGTTCCGTGTGACGCATGCCGTGCCGTATCTGATCGGAGGCTGTGTGATGTGGTATTGCATGCTCCATTCGGGAATCCATGC
>JAVBYH010000332.1 GCA_030824175.1 Bacteroidota bacterium
GAGTGCAGGTGGATCTCATGGGCCACAAGGACCTTGGCGAGAAGACGGTCCTGTTTCTCCTGGACGCGCTCTGGGCCGGCTCCGAAGCGAATGATCCGCCACGCAAGTTCATGACGGCGCCGTTCAATAACGACTGGACATCGTCGATCATGGCATCGCAGGACCAGGTCGCGCTTGAATCGGTCGGGTATGATTTCCTGAAGGCCGAATTCACCGCAGCCAATCCGTTCGGTTCGTATCCGCAAATAGAAGGCGCAGACGATCACATCATGCAGGCGGCGGACCCGGCGTACTGGCCGGTCGGATTCACGTACGATCCGGAGAACGATTCGGTGCAGCTCGGGAGCCTCGGCGTGTGCGAACACTGGAACAATGCGACCGATAAGCAGTACTCACGGAACCTGAAAACGGGAAACGGCATCGAGCTTGTGCGTCTCGAACGAGGGGTGACCGGCGTTATCCGCGGCAATGCCGCCATGCCGCAATCCTTTGTGGCGCTTCAGAACTACCCCAATCCATTCAATCCCTCGACGACGATCCGGTACCACCTGCCCCATGCCGGTGATGTGTCTCTCTCCGTCTCGGACGTCCAGGGGCGGACCGTTGCAATCATAGTCGACGAGTATCAGCAGGCGGGGGAGCACACATACAACTGGAACGCGCTGGACGCTGCACGGCGATCCGTTCCGACAGGCGTGTATTACGCCACAGTCCGCTCGCGGGACTTCACACACACAATTAAATTATTATACATACGATGAAGACTTTCTCCTGGTCCCTGATCATCCTCGCGCTGTGCGTCCTTCGTTCACCAGTGTCCGCTCAAACAACGAAGGAAGAGGTCGCACGGAGCATCGGTATCGGCCAGCTGCGTCACCCCTACCTGTATTTTTCGGATGAGGAGAAGCCGCAGATCCTCGAACGGATCCAGTCCGATCCTGAATGCCGTGACGTGATGAAGCGACTGCTGGCCGAAGGGAACCGCTACATGCGAAAGCCGTTTCAGAAACGCGTGATCCACCAGCCTGCGCATCCGCGCTTCGAACCAAAGAACGAGGCGCTGTCCTACCTGTCCGACGCATCGAACGGGGCGCTCACGCTGTCGTTCCTGTACCAGATGACGGGCGACGAGAAGTACGCACGCCGCGCAATCGAATATGCCGAGGCCGTCTGCGACGTGCCAGAGTGGAGGAACAGCGCTCACGCGTTCGACATCATTTATCCGAGGGTCTGGCCCTGGAATGTGCCAAACGACCAGGTGGTGTTCTCGTACGACCTGAACTCAACGCGCGTGGCACGGACCCTCGCTGCCGCATACGATTGGCTCTATCCGGCGATGACACGGCAGCAGCGGGACAGGCTTCGCAACGGACTCCTCGAGAAGGCGGTCACGCGTGTGCGGGGGAATTCAGAGTTCTTCTGGTGGTCCACCGCGCACCGGTGCAACTGGTCGGCCATCTGTTATAGCGGGGTAGGGATCTCGGCGCTCGCGCTTCTCACGGAAAGCCCGCAGCTCACGGATATCATCGCCGAATCGTACAACAAGATGTCTCTCACATTCGACCAGATCGGCGACGAGGGGGGATGGCAGGAGGGACGGGGCTACTATTCGTACATGATGACAAGCTCGGCATATTTCATGGACGCGTTGAAGCGCATGACGAAAAACAGGCTCGACCTGTTCCGTCACCCGAAGATTCAGGCGAACGCCTTCGATTTCCAATTGTACGCAGTGACGTCGGCCTTCGGAGACAGCGAGCGGGAGAACGGCGGGCCGACGTTCGCGGTCAACAAGTATGTCGCCGAGACGGGCAGTACGACCTCAGCATACTACAGGGAACAATTTCTGGGCGTGGGCGAGGATATCTTCGACATCCTCTGGCCGCGGAGCCGCGTGCAGGCGCGTGAGCCGGCACACAAGTCGCGCGTCTTTAAAAATATCGACTGGGCGATACTCCGGAGCGACTTCGCGAATCCGTCGACAGTGACGATCGCTGCCAAAGCAGGCTTCAACGACGATCCGCACCACGGCCATCTCGATTGCGGCCATTTCACCGTGACGTGGCAGAAGGTTCCGTTCATCAGGGACCTCGGCAGAATGAAATACGATGAACAATATTTCAACGAAGAGCGGTTCGACTATCTCTACGCTTCGAGCGAGGGGCACAATGTTGTTTCGGTGAACGGCGAGCGCCAGGTCGTCGCGAAGCTGAAAGATTCGGCGTGGATGCCGAACATCGGCGGCAGAATTCTCGACTATCGGTCGGACGACAAGCGGGAGTATATTGTGATGGATCCGACGCACTCATACCCCGGAAAGGAATTGAAGAAGTGGCGGCGGAGCATCGTGCTCGAAAAACCCGTCGTCACGCTCGTGCTCGACGAAGTAAGTTCCGCGCCCGGCGCGAGGATCGCCGCCCGATTCTTCCCCGGCGTCGGCAGCACGATACGCAAGGACCATGTGCTCCTCACCGATAACGCCGAACACAGCATGGCGGTCATTCCCATCGTGCTCGGGAATGAGAATCGCATTGTCGGAGACAAGGCTGCGTCGCTGCCGGTTGCGACCGATGCCGTGCTCGAGTGGATGCAGTATGTTGAAACGATCGTGACGGCAAAAGAAGGCACGACGATCATGGCAACGCTCATCCTCCCTGTCGAAGACGCAGAGGATGCCCGGCGCAAAACGGCGTCCGCAAAGATCTCCATGACAGGCGGCACGGTGACCGTCGTCGTCGATGGCCCGGGCGGACCGATGTGCTGGAGCTTCGAGAAACGTGACGACGGATTTGTTTTACAATAACGAGGTATGCCGAATGAAGAATGCCATGATGTACACCGCGGCCGTTCTCGCCGCGCTTTTCTGTGCACCCGGAGCGCCCGCGCACGCCATTGCCGATGAGTGGTACACGGAGGGTGATTTGACATGTACGGCAAGCGCAAGCCTGTGCTCATGTCCGAGCAGATGTGTCAGCATAACTATTGCGGCTATTACGGCGTACCGAAGGTCAACTGGGACTTCGGATCCGATATTATGACCGTCTCGAGCTCGTTCGGCGCCGGCGGAATCGGCGTGTTCGATGTCCCGTCGCGGCCCGATTCGCTTTCCATGCCTCGGTTCACGCCGTTCAAGGGTGAGAAAATATCGGAACCCAACTTCAACGAGGATCAGATGACCGATACGCGTTACGCATTCGACGTCGTCGTGAACGGTCCGATGCGAAGCATCATCCGCGTGAAGACGATGCATTGGAACACAGGGAATGGGTCGTACGAGCTCACGCAGGACTACACCGCTCATGCCAACCAAAGCTACTCGACATGCAGGGTTCATTTCTCGACATTCCTTCCGCATTCGAGCGGCGCCGGTTTTGCATGCGGCATCCGGGCGAACACCGACGCACAAGAGAATCTCGTCGAGAAGGGGATCGCTATTCGCACGGGCACGGAGCTTGCAGTCGATCCGGACGACGACACGGGACAAAAAGGCCACACGGTGGAATTCGTCGGTTCGGCGCTCGTCGTGAAGGACGCATATGCCCCGGAGTACAAGCGCATCGCGTCGTTCGGCGGCAACCATACGTTCCGCATTCCCGTCACGAAGGACCACACGTACGAATATCTGATCGCCGGCGCATGGAGCGAAGGCGCCGTCTATAACACGCCAGCGTCGTTCATCGCATACGTGCGCATGACGGCGGCCGAATACAACGCGCCGCCGCTGGTGCAATTCGACGCACTGCAGGTAAATAATAATCCGAAGGAGCGGTAAATATGGTACGAAGAAGTGTTGCACTCCTCGTTGTTATGTTCGTGGTGTCTGCGCAGTGGACCCTGTCCCAATCGAAGACAGCCGTGCAGGGAGGGGGCGCCCTCCGGTTTATGGATCAGATTGAGGAATACAAGAAACAGGATTCGATCGCCCCGCCGATAAAGGGGTCGATTCTCTTCATCGGAAGCAGCATCTTCCGCCAATGGAACATGCTGAAGGAGCAGATGGCGCCTCTGCCGGTCTTCAACCGCGCTTTCGGCGGATCGCGCACCGCGGAGATCCTCCTGCACCTGAACGAGCTTGTCTTCCCTCACGCCCCGCGCGTGATCGTCTATTACTGCGGCTCGAACGATGTGAACGGCGACGTGCCGACGATCGAGATCGCCGGCAATTTCTTTGCCTTCGTGGACAGCGTGCACAGGCGCCTTCCCGGGACGAAGATCGCTTATGTCTCGGTCAACCGTGCTCCGCAAAAAAAGAACAGATGGGGCGTCGTCGACTCAATCAATATGCTCGTCAGGACGTTCTGCGAGCGCTCCCCCGCGATCACATACATGGATGTCAATCCCTCGCTCTTCGACGCTGCGGGAACGCCGCGGTACGATCTGTACAAGGACGACAGGCTTCACTTTAAGGATGAGGCGTACGTCGGATTCACCGGGATCATCAAGCCGATCCTCACGAAGCTCTGGAACACGGTGGAGCCGCGCGTCACCAGTCCCCGGTGATGTCGACCGTTCGGCGTTCCGCAACGCTTTGCTTCACGGCCGCGATAATCCGGACGACGTGCAGGCCCTCGCGTGCAGTGACAGCGGGGGGCCGGCCGCCGGCGATGGCGTCGTAGACCGCATCGTAAAATGCCATGTAGTTCCCCGGTATCGTCTCCACGTATCCCCTGAAAACGTCCCCCTTGTTTTCCGTGTGCAGCAAACCCATATGGGCGTCGGGCTCCTTTCCCCAGTCGGGGCTGCCGGGCCGTTCGCCGCGCGCGAGCGCGGCTTCCTGCGGATCGATGCCGGGTTTCAGGAACGATCCCTGTGTGCCGTGGAGAATGTAGCGCGGGCCGAGTTCGCGCACGAGGTAGCTTGAACCCAGCGAGACGCGCACGTCGGGATAATGGAGCCGGATGTCGTACCAATCGTCCACTTCGCCGCCCGGCCTGATCACGGCGGTATGCGCCGTCACGGCATCGGGTTTGCCGAAGAGCACGAGCGCCTGGTCGATCATGTGCGAGCCGAGGTTGTAGACGACGCCTGCACCGGTGGCGGCCTGTTCCTTCCACGACGCCTGCTGCACGGCGGGCCTGTACCTGTCGAAATGCGATTCGAATTCGACGAGGCGGCCGATCATTTTTTCCTCGATCACCTTCTTCACGGTGAGGAAGTCGCCGTCCCAGCGTCTGTTCTGAAACACCGTGAGCACGAGATGCTTCTCCGCGGCAAGCCGGACGAGTTCGATTCCCTCCTCGTGCGTTTGCGTAAACGGCTTTTCGACGACGACGTGTTTCCCCGCCTCGAGCGCGAGCTTTGCCATTGAATGATGGAAGCGGTCGGGAGTGTTCACGATGATCAGGTCGATGTTCTCGTCATGCAGGAGTTCGTCGTAGGTCCTCGCGATGAGTGCGTTTGGACACTGCCCGATCGCATCATCGCCCGAGCGCCTGACGATGCGTGTGATTGAAAAATTTTTGTGCTGCGAAAGGAGCGGGGCGTGGAAGACCCTGCCGGACATGCCGAACGATGCGAGACCGACCGCGATTCTGTCTTTCATGTGCGCTGCGTATTGTGTCTGCGGAAATAAATCAGTATTTATGAATATACAAAAAAAACCACGAGTGCCCAATCGGCGTACGCGTTCATCATTCAGTCAGGTACACAGGAGGATCTCATGCGGTCTGTTGTCCATGTTCTGCTTTTCTCGCTTTGTCTCGTATCGGCCGTATCCGGACAGCAGCGTTACAAGGTGCCGCCGAAAGAGGTGGTGGATATTCTCGATGCGCCGCCGATACCGCGCGTGCTCGTGAGTCCCGCGCGGGACGCGATGCTCCTCATCGACTACCAGCCCAATCCCTCGCTCGAGTTCATCGCGCAGCCGGTCCTCCGCATTGCGGGCATCCGCATCACCCCGCGATTGTCGGCCCGGCAGCGGATCACGCAATACACGGGCATCACGATCAAGCACCTGGCATCGAACAGGGATGTGCGCATACAACTGCCCCAGGGATCGAACATCGGCGTGCCGGTCTGGTCGCACAACGGCGCGCGTGTCGCCTTTACGCGCGACGCGTCGGACGGCGTGGAACTGTGGGTCGCCGATGCGGCCACCGGCACGGCGCATGCGTTGAAGGGTGTGCGCGTCAACGATGTGATCGACGCGCCGTTCGAATGGATGGGCGACAACACGACGCTTCTGGTGCGATCGGTCGTGCCGAAGCGCGGCGCCACCCCCGCGCCGCCTGCCGTGCCCGACGCGCCGAACGTAGAGGAGACGTACGGGAAGGTCTCGAAGACCGCGACGTATCAGGACCTCCTGCGATCACCGTACGATGAACGGCTCTTCGAATATTACGCCGCGTCGCAGCTTGTGCTCGTGAACACAGTGACGGGACGCGTCGTACCGGTGGGGAAGCCGGGCCTGCACGCATCGTCCGAATTTTCGCCGGACGAGCGGTATCTGCTCGTGACGAAACTGAGGAAGCCGTTCTCGTACAGGGTGCCGTACGACGATTTCTCGCGCACGATCGAAGTGTGGGATGCCAACGGCGCGGTCGTGCGGACAATCGCGGAGTTTCCGGTGACGGACGAAGTACCGACGCAGGGCGTGCAGACGGGGCCGCGTTCTGCGATGTGGCAGCCGCTCGCCCCCGCGACGCTCGTGTGGGTCGAAGCGCTCGACGGCGGCGATCCGATGAAGAAGGTCCCGTTCCGCGAAAAATTCATGACGCTCACCGCTCCCTTCACGGGGGAACCGGCGGAGCTCATGAAGTTGCAGCACCGGTTGTCCGATATCCGGTGGTTTCCGGGAAAGGACAGCGCGCTCGTGACGGAATACGAACGGGAGCGGCGGTGGAAAACGACATGCATTGTGAACCTGGCGGATCCGGCCGCCAAAAAGATTCTCTTCGACCTCAGCGTGAACGACGCGTACAGCGATCCCGGCACGCCGCTCATGAACACGGATAGGAACGGGAGGACGACAATTCTGAAGGACGGCGACTGGATCTATCTGGCGGGCAAGGGCGCCTCGGAGAAAGGGGACATGCCTTTCCTCGACAAATTCAACATCGCATCGAAGGAAAAGCAGCGTCTCTACCGTTCGGACGACAGGAGTTTCGACCAGTTCATCTCGTTCGCCGGTCCCTCGCGCGGCACGATCCTCACCCGGTACGAGAGCCGGACAGCGGTGCCGAATTATTTTCTCGTGGATCTGAAGAGCGGCGCGAAGACGGCGCTGACCCGCTTTACGGACCCGGCCCCGCAGATGACGGGCATGAAGAAGATGCTCATCAAGTACAGCCGCCCCGACGGTGTTCCCCTCTCGGGAACGCTCTACCTGCCTCCGGGTCACGCCGCGGGGACAAGGCTTCCGCTCCTTGTCTGGGCGTATCCGATGGAATATTCGGACGCGGGCACGGCGGGACAGGTGCGCGGATCGACGAACACGTTCACGTTCTTCCGCGGGGCGTCGCCGCTCTTTTTCGTGACGCAGGGCTATGCCGTGCTCATGGATGCGACGATGCCGGTCGTCGGCGATCCGGAGACGATGAACGACACGTTCGTCGAACAGATCGTCGGCGCGGCGAAGGCGGCGATCGACACGCTGGACGCCATGGGAGTGGCGGACAGGAAGCGCGTGTTCGTGAGCGGCCACAGCTACGGCGCGTTCATGACGGCAAATCTGCTCGCGCATTGCGATCTATTCGCCGCGGGCATCGCGCGCAGCGGCGCCTACAACCGCACGCTTACCCCGTTCGGCTTTCAGAGCGAACGGCGCTCCTTCTGGGAGGCGACGGACGTGTACATGAACGTCTCGCCGTTCACGTTCGCGCATAAGATCAAGAAGCCGCTGCTCATGTTCCACGGCGAGGCGGATAACAACACGGGCACGTACCCGATCCAGTCCGAGCGCCTTTTCAACGCCATCAAGGGGAACGGCGGAACGGCGCGGCTCGTCATGCTCCCGTTCGAGTCGCACGGGTATGCGGCGCGCGAATCCGTCCTCGACGTGCTCGCCGAGAGCTTCGAATGGGCGGAGAAGTATGTAAAGAATGTAAAATAACGCTCCTCCGGCGCACCGAAGGCGGGGCAGGACAACATACGCGGGCACGGCCGGAGGGAACTTCTCCGGCCGTGCCCGCGTTCTTTATATCGACACATCTAAATATATGAATATGAAAACAGCGGAAGACGGAATTATCAGGACCGCGAAGGCGCTGTCGGACAGGACGCGCGTGCGCATCCTCCGCGAGATATCGAAGCGGAAGCGCATGACCTGCGGCGAGATCGAAGCGATCGCCGGTCTCGCCCAGCCCACCGTGTCGCACCACCTCAAGATACTCACGGAGGCGGGACTGCTGGACATGGAAAAGGACGGCAGGCACGTTATCTTTTCCGTGAACCATGGCGCGCTCAAGGCGTTCACGCGCCTGCTCGGCAAGACGGTCCGCCCGTGAATTTTTTTTGCGCTTATGTATCGATACATCTAAATATTTGGATGTATTATTAGCTTTACTCACCCAGGGAATATGCACATGAAGAACCTTCTATTCAGCGAATACACGCTCGGCTCGATGACGCTCCGCAACCGCATCGTCATGGCGCCGATGACGCGCAGCCGCGCGATCAACAACCAGCCCAATAGCCTGATGGCCGAATACTACGCACAGCGCGCCGACGCCGGCCTCCTCATCACCGAAGGCACCTCGCCGTCGCCGAACGGACTCGGCTACTCGCGCATCCCCGGCCTCTATACCGCGGAGCAGGCCGCCGGCTGGCGCCTCGTGACGAATGCAGTGCATGCAAAAGGGGGACATATCTTCGTCCAGCTCATGCACACCGGACGCGTCTCGCATCCGCTCAATCAGCCCTCGGCTGCGAAAGTGCTTGCCCCCTCCGCCATCGGCCTGACGGGAATCACGTGGACAGACCAGGAACAGCTCCAGCCGTATCCAGTTCCCGCCGCAATGACATATGCCGACATTCAGGAGACGATCGCCGAGTATGTGCAGAGCGCCCGGCTCGCCGTCGATGCCGGCTTCGACGGTGTCGAACTCCACGGCGCCAACGGCTACCTCATCGAACAGTTTATCAACCCTTCCGCCAATCAGCGGAACGACCAATACGGCGGTTCGGCCGAAAATCGCATCCGCTTCGCCGTCGAGATCGCACAGCAGACGGCAGCAGCCATCGGCGCCGACCGCGTCGGCTTCCGCGTCTCCCCCTACGGTGCCGCAAACGACATGCATCCGTACGACACCCTCGAAGCGACGTACGCGCTGCTCGCCGAAAAGCTCAATGCCATCGGCATCGTCTATATCCACGTCGTGGACCACAGCGCCATGGGCGCCCCCGCAGTGAGCGCGTCGGTGAAGGACGTGATCCGCGAAAAATTCACCCGCACGTTCATCCTCTCCGGCGGCTACGACGCCCAAAAGGCCGAAGAGGATCTGCAGGACAAGAAGGGCGACATCGTCGCATTCGGCCGCGCCTTCATCTCGAATCCGAACCTCGTCGAGAAGTTCGCCAAGGGACTCGCCCTGACTCCGCCGGACAAGACGACATTCTACACCCCCGGAGTGAAAGGCTACACCGACTACATGTGATGCGTGTCACACTCAGGGCCGCGCTGAGGGTTTTTTGTCGGAAATGTTCGGTACCTTGGGAACGACACCCTCAGAACGCCTGTTAAAAAAGCAGGAAATCTTAAACCACAGGCCTACTTACAGACAAGATTTGCACACTCATCAGACTCCAGGAGGGATACATGCAAGCACACCTACAGAAAATGCTCATCGCTGCACTTTTGATCACACTGACAACGTCGGTCCACGCACAATTCAAGAAACAAGGATGGGGAGGCGGCATCGGCTACGGCGCGACCGTCGGCCATACGAGCCTCATCGACGACAAGGGCGGTTTCCTCGCCCGCGCATTTCTGCGCCACGGCATCATCAACCACCTCCAGATCGAGGCCGGCGTCGGCATCGGCCGCATCGCCGGATCGAGCGTCTGGAGCAACTCGCAGTACGCCACCGAATTGGTGCCGGCGGATCTCCGCCTGGTGTTCAATCCCTTCACGTGGGAATCCGTCGTGCCGTACGCATATGCAGGCGGCGGCCTTCTCTATTATAATACGACCGAACTTCCGAACGAAGCGCCGTCCGCAAAATCGCACGACGATATCACGGGCTACGTTCCCATGGGCGGCGGCTTCCTCTTCAACCTCTCGCAGAACGTGTATCTCGACCTCAGCGGCGGTTTCAATCATACGCTTGCAAAGGACCTCACGGGCGTCAAGGTGAGAATTGAAGACGACTATTGGAATTTCCTCGCCGGCCTCTCCGTCTCCTTCGACCAGGGAAATGCGGACTCGGATGGCGACGGCCTCACGAACAATCAGGAAGAAGCACTCGGTACAGATCCCACTGTTAAGGACACCGACGGCGACGGTCTCTCCGACGGCGATGAAGTGAACAAACATCGCACGAATCCCCTGAAGGCGGACTCCGACGGCGACGGTCTCTCCGACGGCGACGAAGTCGTAAAGCATCTGACCGACCCTAACAAGGCGGACACGGACAACGACGGCCTCAACGACTATGAAGAGATCATGACACACCGCACCGACGCGCTGAAAGCCGACACGGACGGCGACGGCCTCGCGGACGGCCAGGAAGTCAATACGATCAAGACGAATCCCGCGAAGGCGGATACCGACGGCGACGGCCTCACGGACGGCGCGGAAGTGAACACACAGAAAACGGACCCGCTACAGGCGGACACCGACGGCGACACGCTCACGGACGGGCAGGAAGTCACAAAGTATAAAGCCAATCCGCTCAAGGCCGACACCGATGCCGGCACCATCGCCGACGGCGTCGAGGTTGCACGCGGCACCGATCCGCTGAACCCCGCAGATGACGTTCCGCCGAAGAAGGAAGTCCTGAAGGTCGAAGTCGGAAAGGCGATCGTGCTCGAAGGCATCGTCTTCGCCACCGGCAAGGCGGCCATCACGCCCGAATCCGAGACGAAGATCGAGCAGGCATTCAATACGCTGTTCGAGAATCCCCAGATCGAAGTCGAAATCCGCGGCTACACCGACAACGTCGGCAAGCCCGCATCGAACCAGAAACTCTCCGCCGCCCGCGCGAAAGCCGTGGCCGACTACCTGATCTCGAAGGGCATCGATGCGAAGCGCATCACGTCCAAAGGCTACGGTCATAAAGATCCGGTCGCGCCGAACACGACACCGGAAGGCAGGCAGCAGAACCGCCGCATCGAGTTCTTCCGGACGAAGTAACCGGCCGCGCGCGCTGACGCAGCACAACGACTGATCCACACGCAAGCCGTCCATTCGAAAGAGTGGACGGCTTGCTGCATGTTATGATACTTCAAACGGATATATTTCATATATTAACGAAATATTCGGAGAGCCTCTTCATGGAACTAGTGTTGCTAACGATCATCTGTGTGTTGGTCTCGGCGGCGATCGTACTGATCATCGTCTTCAGGCCTCAGGCCGAGAATGATATCCGCGTTCTGCAGACGCGCATGATCGAGGTGCTGAGCTCGCTCTCGCGGATCGAACGGATTCTGAAGGACGAGTTCCGTTTCAACCGCGAGGAAAATTCCACTATCGCCAGGGACAACCGCCTCGAATTGAACAACACTGTGAAGGACCTCATCCGCAGCACGGAACTGAAACTCGACCAGATCAGGAGCACCGTCGAGGAAAAACTCGAGAAGACGTTGAGCGAACGGCTCGGACAGAGCTTCGAGACGGTCGGGAAGCAATTGATCGAGGTGCAGAAGGGGCTGGGCGAAATGCAAACCCTAGCACAGGACGTCGGCGGTCTGAAGAAGGTCCTCAGCAACGTGAAAATGCGCGGCGGCATCGGCGAGGTCCAGCTCGCCATGCTCCTCGAACAGATCCTGGCGCCGGAGCAGTACGAGGCGAACGTCAAGACGAAGACCGGCTCCCCGGACCTCGTCGAATTCGCCATCAAGCTTCCGGGGCGCGACGACAACGGGGGACCCGTGTGGCTCCCGGTTGACGCGAAATTCCCGAAGGATGTGTACGAACAGCTGCAGACCGCCTACGACGGGGGCGACACGGCGCAGATCGACGCGGCCCAGAAGAACCTCGACACCACGATAAAAAAAATGGCGAAGGACATCTCGGACAAGTACATCGACCCTCCGAACACGACCGACTTCGCGATCATGTTCCTCCCGTTCGAGGGGATCTATGCCGAGGTGGTGCGCAAGGCGAGCCTCCTCGAGGAGCTGCAGCGCACGTCGAAGGTCATCGTCACGGGACCCACCACGCTTGCCGCCATCCTCAACAGCCTCCAGATGGGATTCCGCACGCTTGCCATACAAAAGCGAAGCGGCGAGGTGTGGACGGTGCTCGGAGAGGTGAAGAAGGAGTTCGACAACTTCGGCGGCATGATGGAGAAGGCCCAGAAAAATTTTAAGACGGGCATGGACCAGCTGGACGACGTGATGGGCAAGCGCACGCGCGCGATACAGCGCAAGCTGAAGGACGTCGTCATCGCCGGCGTCGCCGATCCGGCGCCCCTCCTGCCCGAGCCACCCCCTGACGACGTCTCTTTGTAGGGCGAAATGATATTTCGCCCTGTCGCTGTCGTTTGTTTTTTGTAGCGCGAGCTGTTATCTCGCCCCGATGTTACGTTTGTTTTTTGTAGGGCGAGCTGTTATCTCGCCCCGTCATTAAATTTGATGTACGGAGGTACCCTTGGCAGCCCGTTTCATCCTCATCCTTCTCGTTGCATCCTCATTCATCGCAGCG